>CAYTDH010000008.1:0-30055 GCA_964436325.1 uncultured Tangfeifania sp. | reverse complement strand
GATAATTCATACCATTATTATCAGCAGAGCCAAGTACAAGTATTTTACAATGCTTCAATTCATATTCTGCATCTTCTCGTGACATGTTATAATAGATCATCCAATTATAAATGAGACGATTCCATTCTGCTTCTGTAAATTCATCTCTCATATTCTCACTGTAAAGAATTGCAAAGGCATGAGAATATTTCCCACTCAGCAAAGATATAGCTTTAGATACAATATTATTATTCTTTGATTCAATACAAGAATAATATAATCCCTGCCCATGCATTTTAAATTGCTGATACACTGAATCTAAAAGTAGTCTATGATTCTTCGGTTTCCAATTTCTATCATAATAACGGTCTAATGTTTTATTTATCCAATTACTCATTATTCTATCCCCCAATCACATTTCTCATTTAGTTTGTAATAAGTCATACTTTGTTTACTCCCCTGTTCATCTACTCGCAATTCAACAATTTCATCATCAATACACATCTGATAAAAATTATGGGTAAGTTTATTATCTTGATGTTTAAAAAATATAATAATAGCTACACCATATATAACTAAAAAAACTCCAAGAATAAAAGGAGCTACATATATGTTTTTTTCTTTCATAAATGTCCTTCTTTTTTGAATATTTTTTAATCTTGAATCTATATCAGTATCATAATCTTTTCCTTTAAAAATCATATCAAATTTCTCCTCTTAAATTCTTCTCTTACTTCAAACATTATATTTCTTATTTCCCAATGAGCATTATTCGCAATTCGCAAATTGAAAATATCTATCCAATCTTTGATCCTACCAGCTACACATATTTCATTAGCAATTCCTATTGGAAGTATTTGTCTGGCATCCTGTTTTCTCCAACCATTATCAATAAGTTTCTGATATAATTCTTTTGTTTTATTATTATGTTCTATAACTTCAGGAATCAATTCTTCAGAAATAGATATATACTGATTAGGCAATACTACATTAAAATTAGAGTTATCTATGTATCGTGTACTTGCCTGAGCGAAAGACATAACTCTACTTCTGACCAACTCATGCGTGTACCCACGAGACACCCCTGAAAATTTTACCATTACCCAATTATGTATTTCGGAGAAAGGAAATAAGAAAACTGTTTTCCCTGCTTGTCTAATATTAAAATATTCATTAAAAGTATATTCATCATCGTGGTACTCTAAATAAATTCCATATACAGAAAATAATACAGAATTTATTTTATACAAATAATTGAAAATAGAGTACATACAATCCTCTACTATATCAGAAAATACTGGATTCTGAACTAATTCACACCATGCTCTACCATTCGCAGATACTATTAAATAATCTGGTTCTTCATCTTCTATTTTAGCTGTAAAATCTTTTGGAGAATTATTTATTCTTGACACTTCAAAATATTTCTGTCGTGAAAAAAAGTTATATACTTCGTTAATATCTTTATTCGCATGATCAACCCTATTATATTTAGAGGTAATAACAATAGGAAACCATGAAAATTCTAACATAGCTGTATGTCCATTCTTATGAAACATACGAATAAAATCATCTTTATCTCTTTTAGTTTTTTCTTCTGATCTATAACAGGTAGTCCCTGCTTTAAAAATCAAAGAACCGTCCTGTCCATAACTATCAAATATTTCAAAATTCATATCATCCTTTCCTTCTCGATCTTCTCTTTGGTTCAGTAGTATTATTATTCATACCAGTTTGTATGTCAATACTTTTTTTATCTCTATTCAAAATATTTAAAAGAGTAAAATTTATTAAATAATTATCTACATACACATAATTAAAAAGATCATTAAAATATTCTAATATATTAACAATATCTTCTATTTTTATTCCTTTTATATTTATCCCTTTAACTTGCCCGGCTTCCCACGGGGTTAGTTCAATATCAGAGAAATGTTTATATAAAATAATTAATCGATACTTTATATTTTTTATAACATCTTTATCAATCGTATAATCAAAAATCTCTACTTTTTTATGAATAATACAATTTATAATTTCTACTAAATCTTTATTAGACACAATAGACAATTCTTTCATTAAAGTATTTATATCTGTTATTTCAGAATAAATGACTCGTTCTAACCAAGAAACTGCCTGTCTAACACTTCCCCCACAATTTTCAGATATAGAAATAATTATTTCTTCTTTTTCATCAGTATCTACTTTATAATTTTCTCTCTCAGCAAGGGTATATAAATACTCTGCTATCTCTATTATATCCGGGGATGATAATTTATAATGAACCCCACGATTACGAATAGCTTTTTCTAAAGAATCAAGAGAACCCATACTTCCCAAAATCCAATAAGTATTTTCCACAGGTCTTTCTAATATTTTTAAAAGATTAGTTATAGCATCCTTTGATTTCATTTCCTGAAGTTCGTCTATGTAAAAAACTTTTATTTCGCTCTTTGTAAAACTTACCCTTTTCTTTGATTTTTCTACCAAAGACCTTACTTCATCTTTACCAAAATTAGATGCATTTATTTCTTCATAATTTAAAATAGGATTCTCATTTATAATGGAAAGACAAGTATCACACTTATTACACGGATACCCCTTTTCATCCTTATCATTACAAAGCAAAGTTTTACTTATAATACGTGCCAGTACCGTTTTTCCAATCCCTGTCATTCCAGTTAATAACATAACATTGGAAAAATTAAAATCTTTACTACGTTTTTTTAATTCTTCTATTACTACTCCATGTCCAATAACTTCATCTAAGGTAAGAGGGACGTGTTTTAAAAATAAATTTTTCAATCTTTTCTCCTTTAAAAATAAAATATTGATTCAAACAAAATATCCTTTCCTTCTTCATTTAAAAAGTAAAATATTGATTCTCCTGAAACTATTTTACCACACTGACTACATTTAAACCATCCGGCAAAGTAATCTAAAAGAATACTATTACAATCAGTACAAACCGGATAAGGCGTTTTGTCGTGTATATATCCTTTTTCATTTTTTGACATTGTTCACGACTATCATTTCTTCCCAAATATTGCAAGCAAAAAAATCTTCTAATAAAATCATAGAAAAAATGTATTGTACACCGTTATAAAATATATTATATATCATATTATTCATAGCATTAAACTTACACTCTAAGGGCAGAAAAATAAACTCAGGTGTTTTTCTATCTCTTATCTTACAAGCCATGAAAGGAATCATATCTTCAGGGCAATCGTTACATACTTTTACCCACTGATTAAAAATAGAATTAGACTTAATATTTTTAGAATTAATAAACAATGGATTAAATTCTTTATAACTCTTAGTGTCGATAAAGAAAAGGTCAAAGAAAGGTTTATAATAAAAATCAGTAGCTATTATATCCCCTGAACTTTGATTAGTCTTCCCTTTCTTTGAACGTGTAGTTGCTCTTGCCCCGGAAGATAAATCACGCCAGCACACATCATCACTATCATTATTTGTTAACCACAAAGATAGCTTTCGTGAAAACTCTCGTTCATAATTATTTCCTATTGCTTTACTATTACTCATTGTATATCATTCAATGTTTTTAAAAGATCGCCTATCCATAACTGATAAGAAACTTCATAAATAGCGTATATATGCCAATCCCCAAATTTATATTCATTAAAGCCTATCGTCTGAACCTTTGCATTGACATCAACATATTGAATATAACCATTATTTTTATTCCAAACCATACCTACATGTGAAGGATCGTTTTTTTTAGTCTGAATAATAATAATATCTTTAGGTTCTACGTCTCGATAAGATTTTCTAATAGACAAAGAACCACGTTCAGCTAAATTTTCACATCTCCTTACGATAGAGGCAACATTTTCTATCGGTACATTCGCATACCAATAATTAAAAATTGCATTTAACGCCCCTACACAATCATATCTATTATATTTAGGATCACCATTGGTTTGATAATCGCTGTTAGAAAAAAGATCAACCCAACTAACTAAAATTTCTTCTTTAGTAGCATTTTTAAATCTTTCATAAGTTTTACGTAAATCTTTAACTTGTTCTATCTTATTAAACTGTGTATTATAATCAGTAATTTTTGATACACTGTCTACGCTTATTTTATACACAACAAGACTACTAATCATTAAAACTATAGAAACAATTCCTATAAAAGAGAACCATGAAAAAGTTTTCATAGGACTGTGAATAAATTCCCAAATCTTTCTAAACCATTTGGAAGGTTTTAAAGATTTTAACAACGCTTTCTGTTCTTCCACATGAGAAATATCTTCTTCTTTTTGTTTATTTTCCTGTAATTGTTCTTTCATCTGTTCATTACTACTCATAAAAACTAACCCTGTTTATTTAATTTTTTTTCCTTTAAATTTTCCATACTTAGAAGGATGATACCCTATTCCTTTTTCATACCCCGTAGATGCATTTCCTACTGAACCAACAGCTACATCAATAGCACCTATGCTATACACTCTATGAGCCGAATATTTACATTTAGGACAGGACATTTTTTTAGGTAATGCGCCTGAAATAACCATATGTTCAAAGACATGTCCACATTCTTTATTATCACATCTATAATCACTTGTTTTTATACCCATATTAAACCTCTCTATTATTGGTAAAAGAAATGTATCGATTAACTGTTTTATTCACATAGTTCCAATTATTATACGCATATCTTTTCCCATACAACCCTTGATTGTACATGCGAATAGATTCTTTATACCAATCATCTGTATCATACAATTTTTTTGCCTTTTCAAAAGCTCTGCCTAAATAATTACAACTCAATTTTATATTATACATAGAATTCAAAAGTTTTTCAGGGTCATTAGGGGAATGAACAGAGTTAACCTGACAATACCCATAATCACGAGTACCATTAGTATTTTCTCTACTAATAACATTCCTCCCCCCACTTTCACTTTGAATAAGAGAACAACTTAAACCTATCGGAATATTATTTTTTTTAGTCTCACGTAGAAGTGTTTCGTATAAATCTATATTAAGCCAGTTATATTCTGATTTTAATGTATAAAATTCTTTTAAATCATTCTTAGTTAAAAAACTATAATCAGGCATACACATGAAAGAAATAACAAAGGCAAATATTAAAATACTTATCACATTTCTTTTATGATGCATTTTAAATAACACTATACCGATTAAAACAGGTAGCCATAGAATAGAAATAATAAAAAGACATATTATATCAATCAATACAGTTGATTTTTTAAAAGCTGAAAAAATTACATGATTATTTTGGAATAGAATATTTTCTATTATTAAATACCCAAAATAAAGAAATGTAAAAATAGCTCCTACTTTATAAATCGTAATTAATAAACTCATCATTTTCAAAAACCCCATTTTTTTCATTTTCTAATCTGTTATAAAAATAAAAGAAACAATCCTCTTTAAGAATTTTATTTTCAAAATGAATCTTATAATTATTATTCACATAATTATAATCATCTATTTTTTTAAACTCCCCATGCTTCAATCTATCAAAATTTATTTTGAAAAAATTTAACATTCTTATCCCTGAATAGTCAATAATAATAAATTTATTAAAAGCATCTAATTCTTTTTCCAATTTACTATTCGTAAATATAAAATCTCTTTTTTCATCATCATCTTCTATACTTCTCAATTTTGGAAGAAATGTAGAAAGGGGCATAAGATTTTTTTCACTACCACTCTTTCTAAGATATTTTTTACCATTCACATTTATAATAAAATTGTCTTCTTTCATAAATATTTTTATTATAATTCCATGTTCATTGTAAGAAAAAGATATTTCTTCTTCTAAAGCATCATTCAAATCAAACGGTATGCCTTTTATCTCAGCATATTCTTTTCTTGCTATAATCTCTTCTTCTGTTAATTTACGAGTATTTTCTACTATCACATCATACTGTGGATAGAATTGAACCAACCATTGTTTTATCAATTCTAAAAAATCATAATAAGCAATATTCGTATCAATCTTAAACCAATACTGGTTAGAACCTACCATGAAATAAATTCTCATATTTTTTTTATCCAACCATGTAATAGGAGGGACAGGTACATTTTTAATAAAATTAGAAATATACCTCCCCAAAGAGGTTAGATAATAAATATCATGAAAGCCAATATTAGCAAGAAATTGTTCATCCTCTAACCACATATTTTTTTTATTAGACATATTTTATCCTTCTATTTTTCCTGTTTTTGATATAAATTTATAATATAAAATTTTTCCGAATCTTTTATTAGTAATGGAAGCTCTGAATCCAAAGAAACATGCATATCAAAAATATCTTCCATATGATACGTGCTGGACAATAAATAATTCAGAGATATACAAAAAGTTTTATCAATCAATTCTTTATCTACAGAATCTATATCTATTTCTTCTCTACAATACCCGTTATCTTTATTTTCCAAAATAATGCTATTATCAGATATTGTCAAGAATATTCTATCAAAAGTATCGATAGTAATTGAAAGTCTATTTAAAACATCTATTAAATCTTTTTTATTAACCCTCACTTTAAAAGGATGATCATATTGATTTTTCCATTCCTCTTCAAAAATATTAGGTAACTTCACGTCTGAAACTGATGGAAAAAATAGATAAGTATTATCCATGATCAAAACATATTGATCATACTCCTCTATAAAATGAAGTTTAATTTCTTCAAGTTTATAAGAATTTACTATTGATAAAATTACGCCTTGTAAAAACAAATCATCTTCAATCGAAGTATTTTCAGTCTTAACAGCCGAAGTAATATTGTATATATCACTGGCAATGTAATAATTATCATAGTAATGCAGAATATTATATTCTTTTTTATCCAACCCATTCTTAATAATATTCCATTTATTCAAATCTTTTAAAACTATTTGAGTATTAGAATTTAGATTAGAAACTACTTTTAACATATCCTGAATTTCTTCTTCCCCGATTGATAAAATATCAGGTTTAGAAATAGAATATTCAGATGAATCCCTAATTATTTTATCCTCTTTTATTTCTATCTGTGTATCTTTTCCAAAAGACTTAATAATTTTATTAAACACAGATACGGGATATATGAAACTATCCTCTATATCATTGCTACATTTTAGTTTAGTTAAAAGTTTTATCTCATTACTAAACTGAGAAAAAATAACTTCATCATTATCTAAAGGTGTTATTTGAACCTTATCATTCAACTCATTTTTCTGATCAGAACACAACACGTACAAATCCAAAAAAGATAAATCATTTACTTTACATTTCATTCTCTATTCTCCTTAATTAAATTATTTCCCCATTACTTAGTGAAAAAATCTTACTGCCCGGTAACTGTGAAATCCACTCCTTTATTGAATCATTATGCGATACTATATGAAACTGTTCAAAAGAAGGTTCTGCAAATAAAGTCTCAAACAGTTTAAAAGATGTTTCGGTATCGATAAATTTATCAATCTCGTCTATAAACAGAATACCTAAGTCCTGTAAAGAACAAAGAGCTATTCTATTAGCCAGAGAAATTAAATCTTTTTCTCCCCCCGAAGCCATATTAACTTCAGAAAAATTTATATTATCCGGTGTATAATAAAACGAAAGACCCTTACTATCATTATTTTCATAATCTATCGTGTAGGTACTATATACTTTCCCAAAAAATTCATTCATCTTAAATTTTAAAAACTCAGTACCTTTATTGATGAGATAAGAAGAAAAATCTTTCAGAATAATTTTTCTCGTCTCCTGTTTAACATTTATATCATCATTTTTACCATACATTTCTTTTTCTTTTTCTTGAATCCTTTTATTATTCTTACTCTTTTCCTTTCTTATCTCTTCATTCTTTTCTTGAATCACTGATTTTTTATAAAAAACTCTATCATATTCTTCTATATTTCTCTTTATTTCTTCATGATTCTCTTCATCATATACTACGTCTAATGTAACTTCTACTGGTTTTTCTATCTCTTCTAAAGATTTAATTTCTTCTTGAATATGTTTCACATCATTTTCTTTTATCAAAATCATATTAGACATATCATTATTAAATTTTTCAATATCAGCAAATTCTTTTGCTAATTTTTTTTCTTTATCAATGTCTTTTTTTAAAATAGATATTTTATCTTCTATTTCAATCGTATCTATATATTTAGATTCAGATAATAAATTCTGAATAACTCCTATTTTTTTATCAATCGTAGAAATAGATTTAGCTAATTGTTCTTTCTGAAAAGAAATATTTTCATTCTCTTGTTTTTTCTCTTTATAATTTTTCAAAATATCTCTTTTTTCATCTATTTCCTTTTGAAAAGAGTAAAGTTTCTCAGCACTATCTTCTAAATATTTTTCAATACTTTCCACATCTGCTTCATAATCCTGTTCACACGTAGGACATTTACCATCCTCTGCCCATCTTAATTCTTCTTCTTTTCTTTGTATTTCAGACTTTAGATCAGCCACGTCTTGTACTAATCTTTCTATACATGATTCATCAAAGTCAAGTCTTTTAATTCTCCCTAATCGCAGAGAAGAATCTTTTTCGACCAATTTATCTTTTTCTTCTTGCAACTCTTTTAAATTATTCTGTTTTGTCTTATAATGTTCATTATTATTTTTTATCTCATTAAGACGATCATTATAGTATTCCAAATTCTTCTCTAAGGAATTTAAAGTAGATGAATCGAAAAGAATAGGTTGTTTTTTATTTCTCTCTAAGCCAGCAATTTCTTCCCGTAATTCATTTAATCTTTCCCTTTTTTCTTTTATCTTGCCCACTGCATTTTCATATTGTTCTTTCCTTTGTACATACAACTCATATTCTATCTTTTTATCCTGATACTTTTTATATATATCTTTTAATCTTTCATTTTCTTCACACATTTCTTTATACGTTTCGTCTGAAAAGGGAAGATCGGGTTCTTCTTCTATGTTAAAAGTCATAGAATTTAAAGTTCTTATCTCTGCTTCTAATATTTTTATTTCGTCTTTCAATACATCAATATCTTCTTTTATCGTTTCAGCAATTTCATCTAATCGGTCAAATCCAAAAATAGTTTTATATTTATTTAATCGTGCCGTGGGTTTGTCAAATAAAAGATTAGTTGAATATCCTTGTAAAGATACTGCACTATACAAAGCAATATCAGGATTTATAATTTCTTGTAAATATTTAGTAGCATCACTATTTAAATATTCCTCTGAACCATTAATGGTAAGTATTTTTTTAGTAGCTTTACTTCCAGTTATTTGCATATCAAAAGTAGTATTCTTGTGGAAAAAATTACTATTGATTTCAAATTTTTTCTCCCCCCAACGAATATACTCTTCAATTTTATTCTCTAAAAAATTAGTCATAACATAGACTAATCCGTCAAAAATAGAACTTTTCCCCTGTCCTATCTCGCCTTCATAGAGATTTATTTTTCCAAATTCAAGATCAACTTCTTTCAAAGTTTTAAAATCTTTAAATCGTGTATTATAAAGAAACATATTTTTACTCCTATTTTTAATATGAGTGTGAAAAGAATCGAACTTTTGACCGTTGCCGTGAACTACCACCAATTGAGCTACACACTCGGATGATCAGGGAGAAGGGATCGAACCTTCGGTAACAGGATCAAAGCCTGTTGTGTTACCACTACACTACCCCTGAATGATCTATTTTACTTTATTCAACAAATCTAAAGTCTCTTTCAATCTCTTCCAATTTATATTTATCATTTTAGAAGATTTCTCATCAAATTCTACTACCAAGAAATTTTCTATGAATTGAAAAATTATTTCCCAATCCTTTTCTTCTAATTCAGGCAAATCCTTTCCTAAATTTCCTAAAAATTTATATAGAGAAGACATGATATATTAACTCCCCTTATCAATCAATTCAAGAGACACTTTATCCGATTTTTCTTCAATCGCTGAGATAAGTTCCCATAGAAGAGCTTCATCTTTTTTAACAGCATTATTTTTAATTTCTAATTCATCTTTCATACCAGTCAAATTTTGTCTAACTGACATTATAGAGGATTCAACAATGGAATAATAACTGTTCTGCTTATCTAAAATTTTCAATATAGTGTCTCGTAGACTAAAGATAAGTTTAACTCCATTGATCAATCTTTTATTATCTTTCCTTATCTCTTTTATATAATTAGATTGAACTTTTATTATCCCTTCTTTTTCTGTTAGTAATCTTTTGTATTCTTCCAATTTTTTAGAAGATTCTTCACGATGCTTTTGTATATACTTCTTTTCAAGAGTTTCTAAATCTCTTTTTCTCCTATCGTGCAGTTTTTCAGTCTCTTTGAAAAAACGAGAATTGAAACGATCCCTCATATTTTCCATTTCTTTCAAATCTTCTTCATACTGAATCTGCCTACCTTTTTCAAAGGCTTTGAGTTGAATCTGTTTGATACTCTCTCTTCTCTTAAACATATACTATCCTTATCTTAAATTTTTTTAAATCTTGTCTTTAATAATCTCTGCAACAATACCAGCGACTACAAAAATACCAGCAACTATTTCTATTACTGAAGATTCATTAACACCTGAAACGAATAATGCAATTGAACCTATCGCAATAGCAACGATACCACCATATTTTAGAATTGTTTTGTTCATACATACACCTCTTTTTGAATTTTTGATTTGTCACAGGGGGGAATCGAACCCCCACGAGCATTATGGCTCAACAGATTTTAAGTCTGTGGTGTCTACCGATATTCCACCACTGTGACGTTTCGTAAACCTTACTTTTTTATCCAATTATAGTCAAACACTTTTTTTGAATTTGTGGATAAAAAATTATTTATCTCTACGATTAAATACTCCTTCAAACATCCTTTAAAAGAAGCATCTACGGGGGAAACTGCATGAATCGCTAATTGTTCCCCCGTAGGTTTAAAATTTTTTCTTCTACTCGTCTTTTTTCTTCCCATCTTTCTTCTTCTTCAAATAATTATAAATCACATCGGTAAGAGTAGGCTGATTCAGTCTATTATTAATATCACGTCTGAACCATTTCCTTACCATTTCTGCCGGATTTTTCATTCTTCTTCACCTCTTTTTTTTCTCTTAGCTTTTTCTTCTTTCTCTACTTCATCTTTAAACGAACCCTCTTCTGGTTTCTCATTACTTTTCACAATAGAAATAACTTCTTCTTTTAACTCTTTAAAAAGAGATTCATCCTCTGTAAAAGTAGAAATAACTTTAGGTCTACCATGTACTTCAACTTTATCTTTATACACATACCAATGACCTTTGTTATCTGGTTCAAGTTCTTCAGTACGTTGATTCTTTTTCCATCGTGTGATAAGATTATAATAGATAGCTAAATCTACTATTTCAGCATCTACATCAATCCCATACTTTCCATTAGTACCAATATATAGAGAAGTAAGAACTCTTCTCAACGGTACACCTATTTTATTTTTAACTACACGTATCTCAGTTTTAAACCCATCAGGATTATCTTTATCGCCTATTACTTCTTTACGGGTAATTTCAAGTCTTGCCGAAGCATAAAACTTCAAAGCATTCCCACCAGTGGATTCATCTGGTCTTCCATAACCGGACATATTAGAAATACGCATCTGATTAATGAAAATAATAGAACAATCTGATTTATTAACCTTTGGGGTAAGTTTTTTTAACCCTGTACTCATTAATCGTGCTAACTGAGCCATTGATGCTTCACCATAGTCTTTTTCACGTTCCTCTTCTGTACTTAACAATGATACTGAATCAACCACTATTAAAGATACAAGACCTGATTCAACTAAATCGTCCATCATAGAGAATGCTTCTTCCCCTGTATCTGGTTGAAGGAGAAGGAAATATTCATCTACCGTTCCTCCAAGATTTATAAACCAATCCTTATCAAACGTACCTTCAAGATCAATTATAGCAACGGTTTTCTTCACCTTTTGAGCCTCTATAGCGGTGATAAAAGAAAGTGTTGATTTCCCACCTGACGGCTTACCCATGTATTCATAAATTCGACTGGAAGGTAAACCGTTTTTTCCAAGAGCAAGGTCAAGTGAAAAACTACCAGTACTGCAAATCAGAGGAGTAGATTCTATTTGATCCCCTGATTTTATTTTGTCTTTCCCCTTATCTGTCTTCCCATACTTTTTTTTAAAAGATGTTTGAAGTTCAAAAATATTTTTCGGCTGTTTTTTCTTCTCTTCTGCCATTAGTAACACTCCTATTACAGTTTTGAAATACTCCCCTAAAAGGGTTGGCTTCTTGGGCTGAGCTACTTACTTCCTCACTCATATATCCACAAGCGTAACTTTCCGACATCAAATCGGTAAAATTTTTTTTTAAAGGGTTTATTCCCCATTTCAATTTTTTTTATACCTCCATTTTTCATAATATAATTTATTGCAAAATGGTTAATAAAAGAATATCAATAGAACATCTCTTACAACTATTTACAATATCACGTTCTTTTTTTAATTTTTCAAGTCTTTTCTTTTCCTGTTCTGTAAAACCATGAGAAACGTAACGATAATCTACATCGTCTAATCTATCCCCACAAAATCCACATCTTAATTCTTTCATAATAATTCTCCTTTTTTCATTAGTATCTATTTTAATTATCGATACTTTTCTAAAAACCCTTAACTATTTTTTGCATCTTCTAATATTTTTATTCTTTCCTCACTTGATATGATATGTCTATACACGGGATGTCTATTTCTATCCAATAAGGTATGAAACATTCTCCCCCCTAAAACTAAATTTTCAAGATCATAATATTTACTTTTATCTATCGATTTAGGAATAATGTGACACACATCTAAATTTTGATTTAAAAAAAGTTCTGCTTGATACGTTTCAATCACATATTGCTGTTCTTCCCTTGTAAAAGATTTCCATATTTTACAATACTGCATCCAATTAAACCTACGACTAACGCCTGTATATTCACCAGCATCTCTTTTCCACACTTCTTCTTTTGTATCTTCCCATGAATGATCTATATCAAATTCATTTCTATCTATTTTATCCTGCATCTCTTTTCTTTTCAATTCTTTTTTATACGCATCTTTCTCTTTCTTTTTATCCTGTTGACGTTCCCATTTATAGAAACAACGCTCTTGTTTTTCTTCACTCTTACATTTATCATTACGAAACGTCTTTCTTAAACAAAATCCTTTATTACAATTCGCTTGAAATTCTTCAAGTTCCATAAAAAATACCCTTCCTATGATTTACAGGAAGGGTATTATTTTTACATATATTTGTCAAGTATTATTTTACTACACTGGCATACTGAGCCATTGCCAGCCAAAGATTCTGATTGAAGTCAAGATAGGAATCGATAGCTTTAAGACCTCTGAATCTTTTCTTCTGTCCGTGTTCAGCATGGATATCATGCTTTTCAGGGGAAGAAATGTTTTCCTGAAGAATATTAAACACTGTCCAAAGATCATCAGTCTTATCTTCTTCTCTATAAGGCTTTACGATTTCATCAATTCCTATCGGGGAATCATCATAAGAACCATATCTAATTTCCAATGCTTTCTTTGCAAAAGCCCTCTTCTGCTTTTTAGTCAGATTTATATTTTTAAAATCATTTATCTGACCCAAAACAGGGGATACATTCGCAACGTATTCTGCAACTCCCTCTTCGATTTCATTAATGTTTATGTCCCCTTTATGAAGAACACGAAACTTTGAAAATTCTGCTGAAGGAACTACCAAACCATTGCTACATACCAGCCTGAATATTCCAAAGTGAAATGAGAAAGCATTTTTACCATCATGGGAATTGGTAAGAACGATTCGGGGATTTATCTGATCCCCTACTTCTGCAACGGCTTTGTCTACATTCAATTCAGGATTTTCAAACTGAATCAAATGCTTCTGATATCCCTTTGTATGGTTCTTTCTGGCACGAACTTCTTGTGCCTGAACAGGATACCAGTTCTGCTCTTTCAATCCATCAATCATATCAACAGTAGTGATATGACGATACCTTTCGGAAAGAGTAGGAGCATCTTTCTCCTGAAAAACAGAAGGGGCTATTCGAGTAATGTCTTCCTTTGAGAGTGGGGTAAATTCTTTTGTCATATTCATAATTGTTCTCCTTAGTTTTTAATTTCTTATCGTTAATGTAAACTTATCAATTTAATTTATATTTGTCAACAAAAAAACCACTTTTTTTAAAAAAAATAAGAAAAAAAATAAATGAACACAATACTTTGACTTGTTCACTTTAAATAAGAGAATTTTTTCTTCTATAAAGACGCATTTTTTTCAAATATTTGCTCATCTTTGAAAATCGGCTACAAAAAGTCCTGTTCAAAAAACCACCATATAAAAAATAGAGTCCAGTATAAAAGAATGGGATTTAAGTATTTGGTAGGTTTTGTTTTATTAATAATAGTATTGTTATAATACTTTAATTTTTCTTTCAATGAATATATATAAATATAATGGTAAGAAGAAATAATTCTTTTAAAGGTATTGTTCATTATATCTATAAAAATATCTTTATATGATTCAGGTACTAAGATACAATCATGTATTGTTAAAGGTTCAATATTATGATGAATCATATCTAACATTAAAGATTCAGTTATTTTAGATTCAATATTAGTCAAAGTTTTATTGATAGTGGTATAAAAATATTCTGATATATCTCCATGTACTTTTTCTATACAGGATAGTATATATTCAGGGGTGAATAAGTAATGAATATTACATTTCTTATTATTCTCATATAAGTAATTATTAAATCTTAACAATGTTTTAGCATATTTTTTATTATCTATTTCTGAAAAATAATATAATTCTTTTATATCAATCTTATCTTTACAAAAATAATCTAAATCCTTTTCTAAATAAATCCCATTCTTTACAAGAAAAAACCTTATAGATTTTATAACATTTTTTTTATCAGTACTAAATACTGATAGAAAGAATTGTTTAATCATAGGTCTATATGTATCATAATCTGCTTTATGTATACCCATATATTCTAAAACATCATTATACATATCCCCTTCATATTTTTTACCAGTCTTATAATAGTATAAAATATTAGGATTCATAGAAGAATAATCTAACTCTATTAAACCTTTCTCTTCTAATATTTTTTTACGCAACGGTTTTGGCAAGAATTGTAATTGATTATAAAATCTGCCGGATTCATATATATCTCTACCAAATATTCTTTTATATTTTAAAATGTCTGGTAAATGATTATTTATCTTTTCAAATCTTTTATTTAACAGATCATCGGTTACAATACTGTCTCGATAGTCTTGTCTTTTTCTCCCTGTATTTACGTCATATACATATTCTTCTACACCGTTTTGATTCGTATATGTTTGATACACAGGATTTTCATTACTATCAAATATTTTTTCCCTACACACCATTTCTGATTTATAATTATGGAGTGAAAAATTAAATAGGCTGGCAAGGGTTAAAAAAGAGGTATCTGGTACTGTCCATTCATGAGTTGGATTTAAAAATGCTTTAGTCATCGTAGGATTTTTATAAGTATTAACACCTTTTTCTATCCGGGATATATTGAAGTATTGTAATATCTTTACTATTTCTTTCACCATGATGTAAGAATAGTTTTGATAATACGTAGGATTGTTATTATTTTTTATAAAGATTTCTTTCGTTAGTGGCAAAACTACATAATTATAAGGAGTAGTCTTGTATGTATCTGGATCATATTTTGAAGAATTTTGACGTTTTTTTAGATTTAGCAGGACATCTTCTAATAATTGTGTTATCTTATCTAAGTTATGTTTTCCCTTTTGCATAGGGTATCTGTCAAGTAGCAGTTTTGCTAATCGTGAAATATTTTCACTTTTGTTTTGAAAAAAACAATATTTTTCTTGACAAGTATACTTTAACAAGTATTATATCCTTTATAGATAATTTTAATACTACTATAAGTTTAGTACAAAAATAAGTCAAGACAAAAATTTAGGAGAAAAAGAATGTTTACGAAGGAACAGGAAAAAATTATCCATTCAGAAGATCAGCATATAAATGTTATCGCAAATGCCGGGACAGGAAAATCGACAGTTATTGTAGAACGTGTAGCAAATCTTGTGTTAAATAAAAATGTATCCCCGGAAAGAATATACTTAACATCTTTTTCTCGTGTGGCAAATAAAGAACTTCAGGAAAAAATCTTTAAAAGAATAGGATATGAAGGTAATAAAATTACTATAAAAACTATTCATGGCTTTTGTTTCCACGTAATAATAAATAATTTAGACTGGTTTGGATATAGTAAATTGGATATAATAGATGTGTATCGTTATGAACGGTTAGTAAAATCTGTTATGTATCAGTTAGGCATGATTAATGAAGAGACAAAAGAATCTGAGATATTAGAATATGCAGTTATGTTTAATAAGATAAAATTAAATATGAATACTGATTCCTTAAAAGGGGATATGAAACATTTTTTTAATGAAGTGGAGAAGTTGAAGAAAGAACAGGAAAAAATGACATATGAAGATTTATTGGTAAATACTTATGTTATTTTATCTGAAAATGAAAAGATAAGAGAGGAATACCAAAATTATTATGATCATATAATCATCGATGAGTGTTTACCTTATTATATTCCTGTACATTTAGGTGATGGCTCTTATAGATTTATAGGAGATATAGTTGAAAATAAAGAAAGATTACAGGTTTTATCTTATAATGAAAATACTGGTAAACAGGAAATCTGTGAAATTACAGGGTGGAGAAAAATACCTAATCAAAAAACAATGGTTAAAATTTCTTGTGAAAGTTTAAATACTATTGGGGGAAAAAAGAGAACTAATTTTGTAGTATGTACTATTGATCATAAATTATTTACTTATAATAAAGGTTGGGTAGAAGCTGGTAAATTGAAAAAGGATGATATTCTTCAAATAGAATCAGATGCTTTTAAAAACAAAAAATATAAAATAACTGATAAAGGAAAAAAACATTTATCTAATTTGATGCATATAGATAATAAAGCTAAAAAAAATTCTTTAAAAGGAAATAAAGTTTTAGAAAAAAAAGGATATAAAAAAAATTTTAAAGAAAGAGGGGGAAATGGTAAAGGATATACTAAACATCAAAAATTTTTATATGATGAAATAAATACAAAAATAGGCGGTTGTTGGGAAATGGAAGGAGTTGTTGTAACTGGTAAAAAAATGAAAGAGCTTTACAATTCTCCTCATCATTATAAAATTGATATTTTTAACGAAACGGAAAAAATATGTATTGAGATAGATGGTAAAAGTCATTATTCTAAAGAAAGAAAATTACAAGATTTAAAAAAAGAAAAAGTATTAAAAGATTTAGGATATACAATAATTAGATATAGAAATGAAGATATTTTTAAAAAAATAGATTTAATTATAGATGAAATAAAAAAATTAAATATTTCAAAAAATTGTATTTTTAAATCAAAAGTTATTTCTGTTGATTTTGCTTCTACAAAAGAAGATTTTGTTTATGATATAACTGTTGACAGGTGTCATAATTTTTATGCTAATGGTATTCTTGTACATAATTGTCAAGATACTGATAAATTACAGTTCATGATTATAGAATTGTTATTAAACGTAAAGACAAATACAGTTATAGTAGGGGATGCGAAACAAAATATTTATGGGTTTCGTGGCGCATCTTATAAACATTCAGATGAATTTTCGGAAAAATTAAATTCTGTTATATATCCTTTATCTGAAACTTTCCGATTCGGACAGCCAATTTCTGATTTATCAAATAAAATTATGGAATACATGGATATAAAAGATGAATATAAAATACCTACAGTTACTAATGTTGATATAAAAAATAAACCTTCTTTTAATCTATGCTCATACACTACATGTATTATGAATATTTGTGATGATATTGAAGAGAAGATAAGACAGGGGTATAAGTATAAAGATTTACACGTCCTGTATCGTATAAATAGGCTGAGTAATGAGATTCAAAAAGAACTTTCTCGTAGGCGTATTCCTTACATAGTGCAAAAGGGGAGTTTTGTAAACAGGAAAGAGATAAAGTTTTTAATGAACATTTTACAGTTATATTTTTTCTTTGATAAAAGTTTATTTATCGAGTTTATTCAATCATACAGTAACGGGATTGATAAAAAATCAATAGAAAAGGTTTATAAAGAAGTGGAAGATAAGAATAATACTTTTTCTTTTCTTGATACAGCGATTAGTAAAGAAATTGAAGGTATTGGTAAATTAAAGAGAAAAATCTTTGGAAAGATTTCTGATTATTTCTTAGAATTGGATAAAATTATAAATTCAGAACCTTTTAACAAACCATCCTTTTTCATAGATATTGCAAATATTTTTGAAATAGAAAATACCAAATTCATGATAAATGTGAAGAGTAATACAGGGGAATCTATGATAGAAGAACGATGGGAGTTTATTACGGATTTTCAAAGCATATATACTCAATACGATGGTTCTTTGAAAGACTTCAATAATTATCTTAAAGTTATGTTTTTAAATGATGCCAGTGATGGGAAGGAAAAAGATGCCGTTTGTTTAAAAACAATTCATGGCTCAAAGGGGCAGACCTGTCCTGTCATGTATCTTTTAGGTTATAAAATTGCTGATCCTTATTTTACTACGAGTGAAAGTGATGTATTATCAGAATTATTTCTCTTATACGTAGGCGTGACAAGGGCAAGGGATTATTTATATTTTTACCATGATTCTTTAGATGATTTTCTACTCAGTTTTATTTTTCCAGAAAAAGAAGAGGATTATAATAGTAATTTAGGAAAAATACTTGACAATTCTTCAGAAAATACAGATACTACTAAGGAAAGAAAAGAAGATAATAATACTCATGTGGATGATTATGAAAAGGCACAATTGAGTAGAAATATTAAAAAGGATTATGAACCTTTGCATGAAAATTTTATACCAGTCAAGACTACACCGAAAGCTATTTTGTTTCAGGATAAAGTAAAATTTTTAAGTGTATGGTTGCCTAAGAGTCAGATGGGTTATCATGAGAATGTTTATTATTGTGCAAGCTGGTTAATGAAAAAGAACAGTTTGTACTAAATAATATAAGATACAAGATAAGTATCAAAAAATTTAAAGGGAAGAGGAAAAAATATGAGTGAACAACAAGCGACAAGTTTTCAAGAAAAGTTGAAACAGAAAAGAAAAGAGATGGAAGAAAGGGAAGAAGAGAAAAGTAATTTTACTTTTACCAAATATGATGATAAGGTGTTTGGTTTTGAGCAGAACAAATTCAAAGCATTCAGGGTTATTTCTGAATCAATTCCTTTCATTCCATTTGAAAAAAAGAAGGGGAATGCGATAGGTTTCTCTATCTTTGATGGGAGAAAAAATGAATTTGACCCACAGTTAGTTTTTCAGTCTAAGGTGTTGGACGATAAAGGAAAGGGTTATTGTATCGTTAACTGGAAAAGTAAAGTTGAAGGGGAAGAAATCGTTCTTGATGATGATTGGATATTGAAAGAACTCTACGATAAGGTGAATGAAGGGAAATGGGTAGATTTTACTGAAGAGGATGTAGGAAAAACCGATGCCAATGGTAGAGATATTTTTAAAAACAGCGAAGGTAAAATTGTTAATAAAAAGAATCATTCAGGGCATTTCATAAAGTTTCATAAAAATACTGAAGTATTTAAAAGAATCAATGAAGAAAATACAAAAGAAGAAGCAAAATATAAAGAAAATTTTTATCCTTCCTCTTTGGTTTTTATGAATGCTATTGATAGAATGGACGACTGGTGTAAGGAAAATAAAAGAACTAAGATTATATGTAAAAGGATTGATAGAAAAACATATAATGAAGGGAAAGATAATGAATCTACTTCTACTTTTATTCAGTGGGGCATTCCCGGTTCGTTGTATAAGATGATGATTGAACAGGTAGTAGAATATTCCGGTTCATGGGATATTGATATTGCTGTTAAAAAGTTGAAAGATACTCCTTATTACATTGTCCGTGATTCAAGTGAAGATAAAATTCCTGATGATGTTTTGGCAAAGATGAAAAAAGGTGCTTTGACAGATGAAGAAAGGGAGTACGAGAGAAATAACATTGATACTCTTACTCATACATGCAGTTATGATAAAATGAAGAAAAGGATATCAGGTCTTTTTCTTTTAGCTGATGCAGAATTAGGAACTAATTTTTCTGAACGATTGAATAGATTGCATGAAGAGGAAAAAAAGCAGAGAGCAGAAGCAAGGAAAGAAAATAAAGAAGTTGAAGAAGAATATGATTATGAAGATTCTGAAGACTATGATGAATCAGTAGAAGAAGAATCTTCAGAAAGTGTTAGAGAAGAATCAAAAGAAGTTGAATCATCTGAATCTACTCCTGCTACAAGATCAAGGAAAAGAAAAGTTGAATCAGGAGAAGAAAAAGACGTGGAGATGAGTGTTAGAGATTATGCGAAGGAACATTTTAAATTTTGGGATAAATTGGAAGATATAGATAAAGAATATCTTATAAAAAATTCTTCCATAGTTTCGGGAAATTTTAAATGGAATGAACCGGATGAAAAGAATCGATTTGAATTATTAGAATGTGATAATTCGGATTGTTTCATGCCAGATGGTTCAAGAACTGTACTTCACGAAGATGTTCTTGTCTGTCCTGTATGTGGTTTAGAGTTGGAAACAGAATAAGAGATTAGTAAAATACAAACAGGTAGGTAGAAATATCTGCCTGTTTTTTTTTCAAGGATAAGGAATGATACGAATAGATTATACTGATAAATTTATCATAGGCTTTTCAACTTATTTAAATCCACAGGAATTTATGGATTTTGTTTCCTTGTTTCAAAAATTAGGAGTAAAGCATGACAAAGATACATCTATATCTTCAATTGATGAGAATAGAATAGAAGAGTTACTGATATATTTTGATAAGAAATGTATAGATTATACTTTTACTCAAAAAGCTATTGATAGGTTAAATATTATTTTTAATGAGAAGAGTGAAATTACTATTTCACGGGGAAGAAATTTATTTGACTATTCAGTTTTAAAATCTGATATAAAATTATTTCCTTTTCAAGATGAAGATATAAATAGGATTATAAAATATAACAGGTTTGTTTTAGGTCAAGACGCAGGACTTGGAAAAACATTAATTCTTACTTCTATTTTTTCACACCTTTATAAAAAGGAAAAGATAGATAAAATTTTTATCATTGCCCGACCGGGTATTTCTTATAACTGGAAAAAATCTATTTTAAAATTTTCTTCCCTATTTAGTGAAGAAGATATTGCAATTATTGATAATTCTAATAAAAGAGATGTGTTTGAAAATACAAGGGATAAAAAAATAATAATCACATCAAATCATTTAATCAAAGATATAATTTTATATTATAAGAAGAATTATAAATTTGGAAAATCTGCTGTAAAAATACGTTGGAAACAATTCGTGGATATAGAAAAATATTGGGGGCAAGATTTATGTTTAATCGTAGATGAAGCTCATGAATTTGAAAATCCTCAAGCTGTGAAAAGTAAAGCATTGGAGAATCATAAACATTTCTTTAAATACCGTTACTTGGCTTCTGCTACGTTTGGTATGAATTATTTTGAAAAGTGGTGGAATATTATAAGACTTATAGATGAAAATAGTGTGCCACAAACTTTTAATGCTTTTAAATTTAAAATAGCAAAAGATTTTGGGGATGAGTACGGATTTGCAAATATAAAAGAATATGATGTAGAAGAAATATCTGCTTTTAAAAGAAATGTTTTGAGTAGATTTGTCATTAGAAGATTGAAGAAAGATATACCTGAAATAAAATATAAAAAGTATGATAGACCTATCTATTTTGATCTGACTAAGAAACATAAAGAATTATACCATTTATTTGTAGCTAATGAATTATATAAAATGGAAGGTGATTATCAAGACATCACTTTACGGCTATTGGAAAGTAAATATCCTTATCTATCTCAAGTCTTGGATAATCCTTTCCTTTTACAAGGGAAAGAAATTACTTTTGAAAAAGAGAAGGATCAGAAAAGATTTAATCAATTATTACGTACATGGAAATTAACAGACGATTCAAGGATAAAATATGTTGATACTATTGTGGATGAAAAAATAAATTTATTAAACGGAAAAGTAGTTCTTTTTGATAATCATCCTTTAACAATCAATATGTTAGCAGAGAGATATAAAAAATATAATCCTTTGATTATGCATGGTGAATTACATTTAACTGAAGAAGAGAAAAATGAAATAAGAGATTTATTTAATGATAAAAATTCAAAGTATAAAATGTTTATTGGCAATCCGTCCGTTGCCGGGGTAGGGACTGATTTAAATGAATCAGAGCCTTATACTATATTTTATACTTTACCTGACAATGCAGTTTTATTTGTACAAGCATTAGAGAGAGTGTTTAGAATAAATAATACTGCCAATGCTATTATAGATTTATGTGTCATTGATAATACAATGGATGTTAGAAGGTATATGAGAAATAGGAAAAGAAATCTTATCAATAATGATTTGTTAACAAAACCTTTAACAGACGAAGAATTATACAATTTTTTCAATGGGAAGGAATGAATACTAATGAAAAAAGGAGTTATTTCATGGATACAGAGAAAAGAATTTTATTTTGCGGTGAGAGTCTTGCAAACAATAGTGGTTTGTCTTATATATCATCTTCTTTTTTAAAAATGTTTAAAAAGAATGGATTTCATAATTTGGGGTATTGTGTAATATCCGGTGAACCTACTACTGAAACAAATATAATTAGTCAAGGTCAAGATTTTGTAGATTTGTTTAATAATAGTTTAATGGTATACAATGTTCAATTAGTCACGGATAAAGCTAAAAATTTTGATTTAGTTATAGAAAATTTTAAACCTGACATAGTTATTACTTTTCTTGACCCGTGGAAACTGGAACAAATAGTTTCTTCTAAATATAAACATAGTTATTATACGGTGAGTTATTTAACTGCTGAGACTGATTTCTATCCTGAATTTTGTATGTTTCCTAATGAATATAGTTCTAATCTACGTAAACCTGTTAAATCTATGTTAGAGAAGATTGATTTAATCATACCTGTGACTGAACAGGGAAGAGTAGTATATTCTAATATGGTGTTAAAAAATGTATCTGATGAAAATGTATATAACGCTGTTGATTCTTTTGACTTTGATTATGACGAAAATGATTTTCAAGAGATTAGAAAAAGAGCGTTTGGGGGTATAGTAAAAGAAGATGATATTGTTTTCATGACGGTAGGTGCAAATAATGAGAGGAAAAAAATAGATAGGACTTTAACAGCTTTTTATGAATTTTTAAAACAAGTAAAAGAGAGAGATAAAAATAAATTTAAACTATACATCCATACCAATGTGAATGAAATGAGAGGTGGGACAGATATTTTTTCTTTAATGGAACTCTTTAAATTAAATGAAAATGTATTATTCCCAAAAGATTTAATGCATGGGAAACAGGTAGCTAAAGAAAAACTATATGAAAGATATATTGCTTCAGATATTTATATAAGTCTTCCAGCCGGTGAAGGGTTTGGTTTACCTTACTGTGAAGCTCTTTCTTTTAAAAAACCTGTCATTTTTACTGATCATGGGGGTCATGTAGAGTATTGTAAAAATCATGGATTGCCTGTAAAAGTGAGTGAAAAGTTTTTTGCTCGTAAC
Organism: uncultured Tangfeifania sp.; assembly: GCA_964436325.1. Lineage (GTDB taxonomy): Bacteria > Bacteroidota > Bacteroidia > Bacteroidales > Prolixibacteraceae > Tangfeifania. The sequence goes on along the minus strand of CAYTDH010000008.1, from coordinate 6,370 downwards.
ATAAATATGATGTGGGCTTTGGCTGATATAAACGATGCTGTTAAACAGATAAGATTTTTAGTAGAGAATGCTTCTAAACGAAAAGAATTTGGAAGAAAGGGATATGAATTTGTAAAAAAGAATTGTACATGGGACATAGTTTTTAAAAAACTTGTTGACATTATAGATGATAACTATAAAGATAAAGATATTAAGTCTAATAAATTTTTATTGAAAAAAATTATATGAGGAGTAGGGATGAGAAAACAAACTTCAGTATTGATAAATAAGGTGGCTGGTGGAAATAAGACTAAGGCGAGAAGATTAAAAAAGTTTTATATACCTCTTCCAGCGAAAGAAAAATGTTCTTTTAAAAAAGAAATGATTGCTTATTTGAATGGTAAATTAACTGAAAATATGAGAGGGGTTTGAGATGAAAATAAAAAAACTTGATGATCTTAAAATAGGCGATTGCTTGAAACGTACCAAAGAAGGGGATGTACAGGAGATTGAAACTATTTTTCACGAAACAAATGGCAATTATTATAAATTTTACGGATATTCTGTACATCAGAGAGTTATGAAACAGATGTTTGAAACAGATATTATGGGAAATTTCTTTTTATACGATAAGGAATAGATGATGAAAAAATTAAATGTTTTAATAATAGCTCCTATTAAAAAATTTGGAGAATTACATATCGACAATGGGTATGCAAATGCCTCTTTTGGTATGTATCGTGTTTTAAAAGAATTGGAAAGAAAAGATATAATTAATAAGGTAGATGTGATTAGTCTTAATAGTCATGCATTAGAATATCCTGCTGAAATTTATGATGTAGGGTTATTGATATGTCACCCTGATTCTTTGTCAAATAAAGAGTCTGAAAAAATGAAATGGGTGTATCAAGTCATGTCGGCTTGTAAGAGAAGGGTTTTAAGTATTGTGTGGGAAACTTTCCCTTTACCAAAAAGGTGGGACTTTTTATGGAACGATACTTTCTTTACAGATTTTGTATCCCCTTCTTATTTTGTATTAGATCAGATAAAAGCAAATACAAATAAACCTTGTTATTACCTTCCTCATTATATAAATACAGAAAAATATTCTGCTATAGATATAGAAGAGAAGAGTAGGGAAGAAAAATTTAATGTATTCTGGATAGGGCAATATACTGAAAGAAAAAGTTTAGATGAAACTTTAATAGCTTTTATAAAAACATTTCAAGATTGTGAAGATGTAAGGTTAATTATAAAATATAGTTTTATGCAAAAGTTACAGATAGATATGGAAGAAAAAATAAAAACTATGATAACTTTAAATTCTTCTATAGATTCTTTTAAACCTGAGATTTATATTATAAATGATAAATTGTCTACTGAAGGTATGATTGATCTGTATAAATCTTCATCTGTTCTTTGTATGCCGTCAAAAGCAGAAGGGTTTGGTCTACCTTTAGCTGAAGTGAGCAGTATGGGTATTCCTTGTATATATGTGGAATGGTCGTCTTGTAAAGAAGTTATGTATGGTTTAACAGGATATAAAGTAGAATTTGTATTGGATCGTACTTATAATATGTATGGTTTTGGGTATGATACTGATTCTTATTTTGCATGTCCTAAAATAAAGTCTTTAGAAAATGAGCTTTTAGACTCTTATCTATTTTGGGAAGAAGATAAGAAAAAATATTATGGGTCTGTAAAAGAAAATAGAGATGTTATAGAATACAAATATGGATTTGCATCTATAAAGAATTGTTTTGAAAATATATTTCAAGGAGTGAATTATTGAAAAATATAATTGCCATAGGGGATAGTCATGTCTTGCGTTTCAAAGGGCATCCATATTTTACTAATCATTATGAATTAATAGGTGCTACTGCATATAATATGAATAAAGAAGATGGGAAAGGCAGAGTAAAAACTTTTAAATTATTAGAAGGGGTTGATAAAAATAGTTTTATATTATTTACATTAGGAGAGATTGATTGCAGGGTTCATTTAGTAAATAAATATATTGAAGACGGGATACTTGCTATTAATGAATGTGTAGATAATTATATTTCTTTTTTAAATAATGTGCGTGAGAAAGGATTTAAGGATATTATAGTCTTTGCTCCCATAGCTTCTACTCCTTTTGATGTTCCTGTCGGGGGTTATCCTACAAATGGTTCAGTGATAGATAGAAACCATATAACTACTTTATTTAATCAAAGGTTAAAAGAAAAATGTGATTCTATGGGATTTGTTTGTATAGATATTAATAAATATTTATATGAATCACCTTATTTACCTTCAAAATTGTATTATGCTGATAAAATACATTTAAAAGAAAGATATCAAAAGGAGTTTTTTACTATGGAATTTAGAGAAAGATTTATACCTTTTAAATATGGGGGGAGGAATAGAAAACCTTCTTTTGATTTAGTTATGTCTAAATTAGATGAAAAAGGGAATCCTGTCTTGATAGAAATAGGACAGGCAAGAAAGGTTTATAATTGGGACGGTGATGGGTATTCTACGGCTCTTTTTTCATGGTATTTGAATCAGAGAAAAGATGGAGAGTTTTATTCAGTAGATATAGACGATAATTCAAAAGTTATTGATGAAATTTTTAAAAGATGGAGTTTAGAAAAGGATAGAGTAAATATTGTACAAGAAGATGGGATTAAATTTCTTGAAGAGTTCCCGAAAGGAATTGATCTTCTTTATTTGGATGCTTGGGATTATCATATGACTAATGAGAAGAAACAGGAAATATCTGAAACTATGCATCTTAAAGCCTTCAAAATTGCTGAATCAAAATTAAATAAAGGGGCGTTAGTACTTATAGATGATATACATGATACAGTTACGTATAAAGGTAAGGGGAGATTACTTATACCATATATGTTAGAAAATGGGTATAAATTGCTTTATGCAGATTATCAATTTTTGTTTGAAAAAGGAGAATAGATATGTTTAAGTATACTACCATTTCTTCAGATTCAGGTTACGAAATTGTTGCTCTTATGCCAGAAAATGATTTACGTACCTACAGTGCAGTTTCTTTTGAAAATAAGGAAAAAGATATATATTGGGATAATGATGATTATTTATATAATGAATTTTATAATGATTTGAAAAAAGTTATAAAATTAAAAGAACAATTTCAAAGTAGCATTGGTCAGTTTTTTGCTAAATATGATAAAATAGAAGTAGATAGAAAGAGTGAAGTAAATATTGATCTTATCGATGAACTTTATGAAATATTTCAAGAAGCCGAATCAATGGGATTTTTTAATGAAGTGATAGAAGAAAAATTAAAAGAAAATTATGATAAAAGTAAGGAAAAAATAGATGAGTAAAAAGTTAGGAATGCCTTATATGGGTAGTAAACGACAATTGGCTAAAAAGATTGTAGATCATATTATATGGTATAATCCTAATGTGAAATATGTGTATGATTTGTTTGGAGGTGGAGGAGCTATTAGTTTTGAATTATTACAACGAAATAAAATAAAAAAGGTTATATATAATGAATTAAATACAGGAGTAGTTGAATTATTAAAAAAAATTAGAGATGACGGAATTACAGAAGAATTTTATCAATGGATAGATAGAGATACTTTTCATAAGTATAAAAATGAGGATACTTGGTATGGTGGATTTGTAAAAGTTTGTTATAGTTTTGGGAATGATCAACAAAATTATTTATTTAATAGAGAATTAGAACAGTATAAAAAGAATTATCATTTAGTTGTAGTGTACGGGGAAGATAAATTACAAGAAATGAAAGAGTATATTGAAAAATATGTGTATGAAACTTATGGAATAAGTAAAGTTTGTAATTTAAAAATGCCAATTAAAAAGAAAATACAAGAAAGAAGATTAGAAATTAGGAAACAATTAACAATATATGAAAAAGAATGTAAATTAGAGCAATTACAGCAATTAGAGCGATTAGAGCGATTACAGCAATTAGAGCAATTACAGCGATTACAGCAATTAGAGCAATTACAGCAATTACAGCAATTAGAGCAATTACAGCGATTAGAGCGATTAGAGATACAAAATAAAAGTTTTGAAGATGTTATAATAGAAACACCTGTAGAGGAGACTGTTATTTATCTTGATCCTCCTTATAAAAATACAGGTAAATACCAAAAAGTTGTTTGTTATGATTTATTAAATAAATATATACAAGAAAGTCCCTACAAAATATATCTTAGTAGTTATGAATGGGGTGCTTTGTATGAAGTAAATTGTTTTGATCATAGAACAACCTTTAGCAATGGTACAAATCCAAAAAAAGTAAAAGAAAAATTATTTTGTAATAGAGAAGAAACTAAAATGAAAAAGAAAACTATATTTTAAAAAAGGAAAAATAGATGAATAAAACTTATATTACAATGACAACTATTAAGAATCGTTTTCATAATCTGGAACATATCGTTCCTGTTATGTGTGATAATGCAGATAAAGTATTTATTAAAGTCTGCGGTACTACTGAGTATCCTGATGTATTGGATAAATATTCTAACATAGTCTTAGAAGTTACTGAAGACAGATTGGGGTCAGAACAGAAATTTCATGGATTTAAAAAGATAGAAGAAGATGGGTATATGTTTACATGTGATGATGATATTCTTTACACTCCTGAATATTTCAAAACTATGAAAGATACAATAGACAGGTATGATAAAAAATGTGGTGTATCTCTTCACGCTGGTAGGATAAATTTTGAGAGATTAGAAAAAAATTATTGGAAACATCGTGGAATGTTTTCTATGTATCATCCACTTGCAAAAGATCAGATGTGTAATATTATATGTAGTGTAACTGCTTCATACCATACATCAACTTTTAAAATATTTCCTGAACAATGCAATCATTCACAGATGGACGATGTATTTGCAACGGTGGAATTAGCAAGGCGTGATCTTAAAATAATATCCCCTGCGAGAGAGAAGGGGTTGATAAAACAATTATCTATTGGAAATTATTCTATACATGCGAATAAAGGTGGTTCAGGTGGACATCAATATCAAGCCATAGATAATCTTATCAATGCAAATAGAGAATTGATGATTGATTATCAGAAAAGACATAATATATTTGGAGAATAATTATGAAAATACTTTACACAAGTCTTTTTCCAGAGGAAAGCAAACAACACGAATATGAAAATTTAGAATATTTCATAGAACAGAGTAAAAAATATGATATAGAAGATTTATTTATGTATCGATTATTTTCTGCTCATAAATACCCTGTTGATTATTTTAAAGATTTTTATGATATAGATGAAGATATTTTTAACATGGATAAGAAAATGGCTGTGGCTCAATTAAATTTTGAGTATGATGAAAGAATGAATGAAAGGCGTGGTCATGAGATATCTTTTTGTAAGGTTAAAATATTTCAGTTTAATATTGATGTGGTAGCTAAATATGATTATTTATTCTTCACTGATTCTGATATTCAAATAAATAGTAGAGAAGTACATGAGTTGTGTAAATCTTTATATTTTAATCCCAATTCTTTCGTAAATATACCTTATGCATTGAGAGATTTAAAAGTAGTCTCAGAGATAAGTTTTGGGTGTTACATCATACCTTCCAGTATTATTATGGAAAATAAGGATTTATACAGTGTTATATATAATATTTTTGAAAATCAAGATGGAGAATTATGTAGAATAGGTGCGCCTGATTGTAATATTAGGAATGCATTGTTAAAACGTGGTTATAAGGAATTACGTGCTTTATTGGTAAATACTAAACACTATTTAAATAGAGATGAATATGTAGAGTTCGATAATGGGGAAATAAGAACTATCTAAAAATTTTTCTGTACTAATAAATACCTAATACAAATTTAATAAAGAAGAGGTATTTATTATGGCTATTACTAACAGAACTTTTGACCGCTTGATTGGAAGAAAATATGTGGTCACGGCAGGAGAAGCGAGTTCTGGTTCTTGCGAAATTGCAATCGTGGAAACTCAGAATCGTACAGATGAATTTTTATTTAATGTTTTAGTTACAGATTCAGCAAACAAAATTAAGACTGATGGATTGAATGTTAAATACATTGAAGATTCTGGTTTAGTTAAGATATCAAATGATGATACTAATTTAGCTGAAGATGATATCGTAAGAGTTTCAGGTCAGTTTCTTTAAGAAAAAGATATTGTACTAATCAACTACCACGCCCTAAAGGGCATGGCTTGTAAGCCATAAGTTGACCAGATCACTAACAGGAGGTAAAGTTGTTAGTAAACGATAGGGAAGAAATTAGAAACGTTGGGATGTCGCCTCAGTTTCAACCGCTTTGGATGCAGATTAAACAGTCTTGTGTGGTAGAGACAGTGTTTGTATCGTTAAACCTTTCCATATCTGATCGAGAG
>CAYTDH010000007.1:0-32816 GCA_964436325.1 uncultured Tangfeifania sp. | reverse complement strand
ATGAGACCAATACGGTTTATGCCATGGAGGGCACCAACATTATGCTCATGGCCGGGGAAAATATATTCCAGGACCAGAAACGGGTTTCCGGAACGGTCACCGATGAAGCCGGTGAGCCACTGCCAGGTGTAACGGTTGTGGTAAAAGGCACTACTCAAGGTACGGTTACCAATGCTAACGGGGGATATTCCCTGGTCGGGGTTCCCGAGAATGCCACACTGGTGTTTTCGTTTGTGGGGATGAAAACAGAAGAGGTGAATGTTAAAGGGGAAGATACCATAAATGTGACGATGGAAGTTGATGCTGTTGGTATTGAAGAAGTAGTGGCCATTGGATACGGTACCCAGAAAAAAGTGAACTTAACCGGTTCTGTAGTTACAACTTCCGGGGATGATATCATAAAAAGCCAGTCACCAAATGTGGCCAATAGTCTGACTGGCCGTCTTCCCGGAGTAATCATTAATTCCCGTTCGGGAGAACCCGGCATGGATGATCCATCCATATATATCCGGGGCAAAAGTACCACTGGGAATACAAGTCCACTTGTAATCATAGACGGAGTTGAACGTACCGGGCTGGGCCAACTGAATCCTAATGACATTGAAAGTGTTTCGGTGTTGAAAGATGCCTCTGCAGCTATTTACGGTGCCCGTGCTGCCAACGGTGTTATTTTGGTAACCACTAAAAAAGGTGAAATGGGGAAACCAGATATTGAACTGACCTTTAATCAGGGTTTTTCTCAACCTACCCGTAAACCGGTGATGGCTGATGCATTCACCTATGCAAATGTTATGAATGAAATTGATATCAGCCAGGGGCGTGACCCAAGGTACACCGACGCTGAAATTCAAAAGTATAAAGATGGAACGGACCCGAATTATCCCAACACCGACTGGTATGATTTTATTGTCAGGGACTTCTCTCCGCAGCGCCAGACAAATCTTTCCATAAAAGGAGGCAGCGAGGTATTTAAGTATTATTTCTCGGTTGGAGAACTAAATCAAAATGGGCATTTTAAAGGTGGAACAACAAATCTAAAAAGATATAATGTACGTTCTAATATTGAAGCTAATATTACTGATCATTTTAAAGTGGGATTAAACCTGGCCGGAAGGTATGAAGATAAGCACTATCCCAGGTGGAGTGGCGCAATCTACAGTCATGTCTATTTATACCATCCTACCTGGCAGCCATACTGGCCGGGAACGGATTATATGCAGCCTTTGAGAGATAGTGACAATATTCTTAACTGGGTAAATGATGCCGGAAGATCCCGGGATGATGTTGAAAAAGGATTGCAATCAACCCTTACCTACAGTTTGGATATTTCCTGGGTGAAAGGATTATGGATAGACGGCAGTGTAAACTACGACACCGGCTATAGCTTTTTTAAAGATTTTTTGAAACCTACTTCTGTATATTATAAGAATGATGACGGAACCTATACTAAAGCCCAGTCGGGTTCATGGCCGGGGTACGCCTACTTTGAGGAGCAGTTTGATGAGAATGGAATCCTGACACTCAACACAAAAATAAATTATGCCCGGAAGTTTGGCAGCCATAACGTGGAATCGATGATTGGTTACGAACAAAGACAGGGAAAGGGTGAATGGCTTTATGGTTACCGCCAGGATTTTATCACCACAGTCATTCCCCAGCTTTCCGCCGGGAGTACCGACAAAGACAATCAGGCTAATGCGGGTGGGGCTTCCCAGTCTGCCCGGAAAAATTATTTTGGCAGGGTGACATATGATTTTGAAGGGAAATACCTTGCACAGGTAATTTTGCGGTATGACGGATCTACCAATTTTCCTGAAGAGAAACGTTATGGTTTGTTCCCGAGTGCTTCACTGGGATGGAGAATTTCTGAAGAAAATTTCATGAGTGACCTCAGCAATCTGGATAATCTAAAACTGAGGGCTTCTTACGGAGCGATGGGGAACGATCGTGTGGCTCCTTTTCAGTACCTGACAACTTTTGGTTATGGCGGAAATTATGTAATAGGAAATAACGATGTAGCGGGTATTGTGCAAAGCGGTGTGCCTAATCCCAATATTACCTGGGAGGTGGCAAAAACAGGGAATATCGGTCTGGAAACAACCTGGTGGAAAGGTTTACTGGGCGCACAACTGGATTTCTTTAAAACCCGCAGGGAAAATATTTTGACAACTGCAAGTGCCGTGGTTCCTGATTATACCGGCTTGCAGCTGCCGGACGAAAATATTGGAATTGTGGAGAATAAAGGATTTGAAGTTCAACTGTCACACCAGAATCATAACAATGCGTTGAAATATTCACTGTCCGGAAATTTCTCATTTGCCCGCAATAAAGTGGTATTCTCAAACGAAGCCCCCGCAGCAGAACCCTATCAACTGGCTACCGGAAGGCCCATGGGAGCTCGTTTGGTATATAAAGCCATTGGGATATTTAAAGACCAGTCTGAAATTGATAGTTATCCGCACTTTTCCGGCGCACAGCCCGGAGATATTAAATATGAGGATGTGAATAAAGATGAGGAGATCAACAGCCGGGACCGTATCCGGATTAATGAAACACCAACTCCCGAAATTGTCTATGGATTAACCTCAGCCTTTAAATATAAGGGTTTTGACCTTTCATTTTTGCTTCAGGGACAGGCAAATGCAACCGTCTTTATGGCTTCGCACCTTGCAGTAATGAGCAATGGATTGGGTAATTTTATTCAATGGCGTGCCGACGACCGCTGGTCTCCCGATAATACCAATGGCACCATGCCCAGAGCCTCACAGGAAGACTGGAATAATAATACCACTACATCCACACATTGGGCTTTCGATGCTTCTTTCCTGCGACTGAAAAATATGGAAATAGGTTATAACCTGCCCGAACAGCTTTGTACCACACTAAAAGCTCAGAATTTAAGGGTTTATTTGAGTGGTGAGAATCTTTTAATATTAAAAGATAATATGAAAGATCAGGGATTTGATCCTGAAACTACAAGTTACTGGTATTATCCGCAACAACGGATATTTAATGTTGGAGTAAAAGTGACTTTTTGATAATCAGTGAAATATAAAAAAAGCATGGAGAAATTATCATATAGAAATAGTATTAATATCCATGTAAGTTACTTTAATCATCATAAAATTTAAAAGGAATGAAAAAAATAATATATTCTTTGATAATGCTTCTTGCCATGATGTCTTGCAGTGAAGACATTCTGGAATTAAGTCCCCTGGATAAATTATCAGAAAACGATGTATGGAATAATGAGGATTTGATTGAACTTTATGTGAATTCCAGTTATAATGCGGTTGGACATGGTTTCCAGTTCGCTTTCTGGAGCTCTTTTTCAGGTGAAACCCATTTGGTGCATGACGCCGGATCCTGGATGGTGATGAAGGGGGAGATTACCCCTGACAATGTGGGGCAACCCTATGACCTTGCCCCACCATTTAACTATTGGGGAAGTGCGTATAGCAGCATCCGGAAAATTAATGTCTTCTTTCAGGAAATCCAGGAAGCTCCTGTTGAAGCAGCTAAAAAGGACCTGATGATCGGAGAGATGAAATTTATCCGGGCTTTTATTTATGCCCATTTAATCTGGCGTTATGGTGGTGTTCCTGTTATTGAAGATGTCTTTGAACTGGGAGAGGATTTCCAGGTGAGCCGGGACTCTTACGATGACTGTGTGGATTTTATCGCTGGTGAACTGGATGAGGCGATTTCATTGCTCCCGCCAACACAACCTGACAGTGAGAAGGGAAGAGCCTCCGCGAATGCAGCAAAAGCATTAAAAGCGAGAGTTCTGTTATACGCAGCCAGCGCTTTGAATAATCCCGGTAATGACCGGGGGAAATGGGAAAAGGCGGCTAATGCTTCCGAAGCCCTGCTGAATGCTGGTTACAGTTTGTATGACGATTATCAGAACCTATTTTTGCAGGAAACCAATGAGATCATTTACGCAAGGTATTTTACCAAATCAAACTCTGCCCGCGAAATTAATCTTTTTAACGGACGAAACGGTTCTGAAGGACAAGGAGGCAACTGTCCTTCTCAAAACCTGGTGAATGCTTATGAAATGACCAACGGAGAACTGCCTTACATCGAAGAAAACGGACAGCTGGTCGTTAATCCCGCTTCAGGCTTTGATCCGGAAAATCCTTATGTTAACAGGGATCCCCGTTTTTATGAGACTGTTCTGTATGATGGTGCTGTTTGGATGGGCCGGGAAACTGAGACATTTGACGGGGGAAAGGATTCTCCGGCAAGTTCAACGCAACCATGGAATGCTTCCCGAACAGGATATTATCTGAAAAAGTTTTTACCTCCGGATCTTCCTCCCGTAGGTTCAGCTGATATGCCTACCGCTCCTTTTATCTTTTTCAGGTATGGAGAGGTGTTACTTAATTATGCTGAGGCCATGTTTGAACTTGGGGAAGAGGATATTGCCCGGGAGTACTTAAATAAGATACGCTCCAGGAGCAGTGTTCAGATGCCTCCGGTAACAGCTTCCGGAGAGGAGCTGAGGGAAAAAATATATCATGAGCGTCGCATAGAAATGGCTATTGAAGGACACCGCTTCTTTGATGTTCGTCGCTGGAAAATTGCCATGGAGACTGAAAATAAACCTTTGCTCCGGATGCAGATCATTAAGAATGCGGATGGATCTAAATCCTACGAAATGAAACCGGTTTCTCTGGATCTGGTTCGCAATTTTGAAACCAAACATTACTTGCTTCCGATTCCACGGGTAGAGATTGATCGCAGTCTTGGTGCTCTTGAGCAGAATCCGGGTTATGATAATTAAATAATAAAAGGTTACCTGATTAAAAGGTAACCTTTTATTTGTTAAAATAAATTAACGGATAATAAATGAAATAAACCTTCATTTTATTAATACAAATTCAATATCACTTAATTTTATGTTTAGCATATTTTTTTAAACTGCAAAGATTTGCGATAAAAAACAATAAATCAGCAAGTTGTGTGGTGTAGAAGTTTTTTGATATTTGCAAAAAATTGAAACATAAACATTTCAAATTAATTAAAATCTAAAAATATGGGAAAAAGAAAACCTAAATTTAAATTTTATCAGCTATGGCTCGTCATGATAACAACAATATGTATGTTAAGTTTACCGGCTTTCGGGCAGCAAAAAGCGGTTACCGGGGAAGTCACTGATGCTGAGGGGAAAATACTTCCGGGAGTAACCATTACCGTTTTAGGAACCAGCCGGGGGGTAATTTCAGATGACGATGGAACTTATTCGATTGAAGTTGCGCCCACCGACCAGTTGGTATTTTCTTTCATAGGGATGGAGAGTCAGATTATTGATGTTGGTGCAAAGAAGACTATTGATGTGCAAATGGCTTCAAAGACCGAGGAGTTGGACGATGTGACAGTAGTTGCCTTTTCACGGCAGAAAAAAGAGAGTGTTATTGCGTCAATTGAAACCGTTGAGCCAGCCGAACTCCGGATACCCGCAAGCAACCTGACTACTGCTTTGGCCGGCCGTATGTCCGGAGTTATTTCTTATCAGCGAAGTGGTGAACCGGGGCAGGATAATGCTGAATTTTTTGTTCGTGGAGTTACCACCTTCGGGTATAAAAAGAACCCATTAATTCTTATTGATGGAATCGAACTTTCTGCAAATGACCTGAGCCGGTTGCATCCGGATGATATCGCCGCTTTTTCGATTATGAAAGATGCAACGGCTACGTCTCTCTACGGGGCCAGGGGAGCTAACGGAGTTATTTTAGTGACTACCAAAGAGGGGCGGGAAGGAAAAGCGAAAGTAAGCGTACGGTTTGAAAATTCCATCTCACAACCAACCCAGGACATTAAGTTAGCTGACCCGATAACATATATGAATCTTCACAATGAAGCAGTAAGAACGAGAGATCTTTTAGGTCAGCTTCCCTATTCTCCCGGGAAAATTGAAAACACAGAGCTGGGAACAAATCCTTATGTTTATCCTGCTACCGATTGGCGCGGAGAACTGCTTAAGGATTATACGATGAATCAACGGTTAAACTTTAATATAAATGGAGGCGGCAAGGTCGCACGCTACTATCTTTCAGGTGGGGTAACTCAGGATAACGGGGTTTTGGATGTGGATAAGCGGAATGATTTCAATTCCAATATAAATCTGAAGAGATATCTTATTCGGTCCAATATCAATATTAACATGACAAATACGACTGAAGCCGTTGTGAGAGTGCATGGTACTTTTGATGACTATCGTGGTCCGTTGAAAGGAGGACAGGAAACCTATGCAGATATTATGCGTTCGAATCCGGTCCTTTTTCCGGCCTATTACAGGTCAGATGAAAAGCATCAGTTCACAGATCATATTTTATTTGGAAATTACGGGGATGGAGGCTATATAAATCCTTATGCTGAAATGGTTAAAGGATATAAAGAATATAGCCAGTCGCTCATGCTTGCCCAATTTGAATTAAAACAGGATTTGAATTTTTTTACTGAAGGATTACGGTTCAGGTTGTTGGGGAATACCACCCGCAATGCCTATTTTGATGTATCCCGCAGTTATACACCATTTTTCTACAGTATTGCAAACTATGATAACCGGGCGGACAATTATAGCTTAAGGGCCATCAATCCCGATACCGGCAGAGAATACCTGGATTATCAGGAGGGTCCCAAAAGGGTTTCATCAACATTTTATGCGGAAAGTGCCATTGATTACAATCGCACGTTCAGTGAGATTCATACCCTTACTGGTTTGCTCGTAGGAATAATGAGGCAGGAACTGATTGGCAATGCCGGCGATTTGCAGCAATCGCTTCCCTTCCGGAATTTGGGATTATCCGGACGCCTTACTTATGCTTACAACACAAAATATTTTTTAGAATTTAACTTTGGATATAATGGTACTGAACGGTTCTCAAAAAATGAAAGGTTTGGTTTCTTCCCATCTGCAGGATTGGGTTGGATTCTCTCAAAAGAAAAATTTTGGGAACCACTCTCTACTATGCTAACGGAGTTTAAAGTAAAGTTAACCCATGGTATTGTAGGGAATGATGCCATCGGTTCTGCCAGCGACCGTTTTTTTTACCTTTCCAATGTTAATCTGGATGATGGCGGAAGAGGCTATACATGGGGAGCTGATGGAAGTTATTCCCGGCCGGGTATTTCAATATCCAGGTATGGTAATGATAAAATTACCTGGGAAACAGCTACAAAAACAAATCTTGGTCTTGAATTTTCATTATTGAAAAAGATTCAGTTTGATGTGGATCTGTTTAAAGAATACCGGACAAATATTCTTATGGATCGATTACAATTCTCTACTTTCGGCCTCCAGGCAAATACGAGGGCTAATGTCGGGGAAGCTTCAAGTAAGGGAGTAGATATGTCTGTGGATGTGCAGCACTATTTCAATAACGATTTCTGGTTAACTGCACGGGGTAATTTTACTTATGCCCGCGGGGTTTTTGAAAAATATGAAGAACCGAACTACAGTGAAAATCCTTGGTTATCAAAAGTAGGACAGCCTATTACACAGCAATGGGGTTATATAGCAGAACGGCTTTTCATTGATGACGCAGAAGTTTTTAATGCACCTGAGCAACAATTGGGAAGTATTGTTATGGGTGGAGATATAAAATATCACGACATTAACGGGGATGATAAAATCAGTTCACTCGACCAGGTACCTATTGGCCATCCTACAACTCCGGAAATTATTTATGGTTTTGGTGTATCAACAGGATATAAAAGTTGGGATTTATCTTTCTTTTTTCAGGGCTCAGCCCGTTCTTCTTTTTGGATTGATGCAAGTTCTACTACTCCTTTTGTTGGCGATAATGCCCTTTTACAAGTATATGCCGACAGTCACTGGTCAGAATCAAATCGGGATGTGTATTCACTTTGGCCCAGACTTTCTGATGAACATGAGGCCAACAACTTAGTAAGAAATACCTGGTTTATGCAGGATGGTTCTTTTTTAAGGTTGAAATCGGCAGAGTTTGGTTATACCATTCCGCCTACATTATATTCCCGATATGGAGTGGAAGATCTAAGAATTTACTTTAGTGGAACCAATTTGTTGACCTTTAGTCGGTTTAAAATGTGGGATCCTGAAATGGGGGGCAATGGATTAGGTTATCCCGTTCAAAGAGTTTTAAATGCAGGTATTCAAGTTTCATTTTAACAGAAATAATATGTATAATAATATTTTTAAGATTTTTATCGTTGCATTCCTTTTTATGTATAGTTCAGCATGCGATTATCTGGATGTAGTTCCCGACAACGTTGCAACGATGGATAATGCTTTCTCTGACAGATATAATGCAGAAAAATTCCTTGCCACGTGCTATTCATATATGCCTGTTTTTGGTGATGTATGGACGGATCCTACCATTTTCGGGGGTGATGAATGCTGGATGAATGAAGATATTACCCGTGCAGGAAGTTATATCGGTAAAGGATTCCAAAATTCAAACAATCCTTATATTAATTTTTGGGATGGATATAATGGCGCCTCCAGCAATATGTTTACTGCTTTGCGGGACTGTAATATCTTTTTGGAGGGAATCAGCAGTGTGGAAGGTATGTCTGCAAGAGAAAAAAGTCGTTGGATCGCTGAAGTGAAATTTCTCAAGGCCTATTATCATTTTTGGCTGGTGAAATTTTACGGTCCTATTCCAATAATCCGGGAAAATTTACCCATAAGTGTCAATACTGAGGATGTTAAAGTCTATCGTGACCCTGTTGACGAAGTCTTTGAATATATTGTTAGCTTAATTGATGAGGCTATGCCTTATCTCCCGTTACGGGTTAACTCGGAAACTACTGAACTGGGAAGAATTACACAACCCATTGCTGCAGCAATGAAAGCCCGGATTTTAGTAACTGCTGCCAGCCCGTTATTCAATGGAAATGCTGAAGTTGCCAGCTTGAAAGATAACAGAGGCATTCAATTGTTTAATCCATCTTATGAACCTGAAAAATGGGAAAAAGCTGCTGAAGCAGCACTGGAAGCCATTAATATCTGTGAAAGCACTACAATCTTGTTATTTGAAGAATACGAGACTTTTCATGAACATTCTGATGCAGTTCTTAAAGAATTGACACTACGGTCAATAGTAACAACCAAAAGGAGCTCGGAAGTTATCTGGAGTGCAACCAGATCTCCAGTAACAGGATATTATCAGGGAAGAATGCAACCTATGTTGGTTCCGTTCCAGGGTGGTTCTCCGGTTGAAAAACTCCATGGTGCTACATTGCGAATGGCAGAACTGTTTTATTCTAAGAATGGTGTTCCTATCGAGGAGGATATTTCCTATGATTATCAGAACCGATATGCATTGCGCACTGCTACAAGCGAAGATAATGACTTTGTCAGATCGGGTGAACAAACAGCGAAACTTCATTACGATCGGGAACCCAGGTTTTATGCCTCCATATCCTTTGACCGGGGAACATTTGTGTTGGATCCTACATACTATTACGTTCAGGCAAGAGCAAATGAAATTGCAGGGAAACTTGACTTTGAGCGCGCAAAATTTTCAGCTACCGGTTACTGGCCCAAAAAATTTATTAGTCCCTTGAATTCTTTTGTTGATAATACCGGACAATATATTAGTGATTATGATTTTCCTTATCCGATTATTCGTTTAGCAGATCTTTATCTGTTATATGCTGAAGCATTAAATGAAGTAAAATCTTCTCCGGACAATGAAGTTTATGAATATATAGATAAAATCAGGGAAAGGGCAGGGCTGAAAGGGGTGGTTGAAAGCTGGCAGGAATTTTCCAGCAGGCCGGATAAACCCCTTACCAAAGAAGGCATGAGAGAAATAATCCGCCAGGAAAGAATGATTGAATTAGCCTTTGAAGGTCAAAGGTTCTGGGATCTTCGTCGTTGGAAACTTGCTGCTGAGTATATGAGTCGGCCTATTCAGGGTTGGAATATTAATGAAGATGATCCTGAACTTTATTATGATGTTATTTCCATTTACGTTCCCCGTTTCGGATTTAAAGATTATTTCTGGCCTATAAGGGAAGAAGAGCGAATAAAAAATCCTAATCTGGTGCAAAATCTGGGTTGGTAATCATATAAACAAATAAAGAATTGGAAAAATGAATAAGATTACAAAGTTATTTATATTAATTACTTCAGTTGCATTTTTCAATGCTTGTGAAGAGATAGAGAGAAAACCTTTGACTTCTGATTCAGTTCCTCCTCAACCCATAAGTAATCCTGTGGTAATGAATAAACCAGGAGGAGCAGTAATCAGGTATGAGTTGCCAATGGAAACAGATTTGCTTTATGTGAAAGCGGAGTATTCACTAAGTGATGGTGAAAAGGTTGAAGTGAGGAGTTCAAGTTATCTTGACAGTGTGAAAGTTGAAGGCTTTGATAATACAGATGAACATAAGGTTTTGCTCTATACGGTTGACAGGAGCGAGAATGTTTCTTCACCTGTCGAAGTCACCATTCAACCGGAAACTCCACCCGTTCTTTCGGTGGCAAATACAATTACGATGAGTGAAGGATTTGGTGGAATAAGAATTGATTGGGAGAATCCATACAAGGCCCCGCTCTCATTCATTATTTTTGCTGAAGATTCCTTAGGGGAATTTAATTCAGTGGAGATCCTTTATTCGAGCGTTGCTGAAGGGACCTATAATCTAAGAGGTTTTGATCCCGTAGAGAGAATTTTTGGCGTTGTAGCGCGCGATCGTTGGGATAATTTCTCTGATACGTTAAAAATGCCTTTAACACCATTATATGAAGAAAGATTTGATAAAAGTAAAATGGAATTTGTCATTCTTCCTGGAGATAACTCCTGGCTCGATTATGGGAGGCAACATCATTGGCTTTTTGACGATAATCCGAACACAATTATTCATTCCGGGAATTATTATAGTCCGAATATGCCCAAAAAATTCACTATGGATATGGGTGTAACGGCAACATTAAGCCGTTTGGTGGTTCATCAACATGAGGAAGTGGCTCCCTGGAATTACTGGTATGCCTATAAAGATGGAAATCCGCGGGTATTTGAAGTTTGGGGAAGGCCTGATGCACCCAATTCAGACGGGAGCTTTGATGGTTGGACTAAACTTAAAGATTGTGTGGCTATAAAACCCTCTGATGAAGGAGGTACTGCAGAGGAAGATGAAGCCCATTTTCATGCCGGAGATGAATTTGTTTTTGACCCGAGTGAAATTCCTTCCGTAAGATATTTGCGTTTCGTAATCAAGGAGACCTGGGGAAGAGGAGCTAATGTTTTTGTAGCAGAGGTTACTTTGTTCGGTCAGGTAATAGACGAATGAAACGAGCATTCGTCCGCCGGTTGTCGGACTTTCCGTCAGCCGGCGGATACATGTAAATTTTTATATCCATGGTGAGTTCTATTTTAAAATAATAAAAACAGACAAATGAAAATTTCAATAATAATTTTTTTGATGTTAAACGTATTCTTATATGCCTTTATGTCTTGTGACAAAATGGAGGATATTCATGCGGAGTATGTGGAAAATGGCGAGATAATTTATGCCAATGTTCCGGATTCTCTGGTTTCAATGCCAGGGAATCAAAGAATAAAGATTAAGTGGCTGGTTTATAATGGGAAAAATATTGAAAGGAGTATCATTGAGTGGGAAGATGACGGTGAATTAAAAAGTTATTCAACGGATGTTTCCCTGAATAATCCTCTTGACTCAGTGAGCATTTTTCTGGATGATTTGTCCGAAAAGTCCTATGTCTTTAAGGTGTATAATGTGGACTGGGAAGGTAATCGATCCATTAAGAAAGAAGTAACAGGTTCGGTTTATGGTTCAATCTATGAAACTTTGCTGAAAAACAGACCCCTGTCAGGGGTGAATGAGGGGATTGTTGTGGACCCGGAATCCCTTAAAGTCTCAATTGATTCTGTCCTTATTACCTGGGGCAATGCTTATGAAGGTTGTATTGGAACAGAAGTCGTTTATAATGACAGTGCCGGTAATCCTGTTTCTCAGATGATCACTTCAGATAACAATAAACTGGTTGTAAAAAATTGGGAATCAGAAGGAGAAATGAAATATCGTTCGTTCTATTTACCGGCGTCAAATGCTATTGATACATTTGTCACTGCTTATCAAAAAATAACATTACCTAATGAAAATGTGCTTCCCCCGGAGTGTTTGGTTGACGTGTGGTCCGGGAATTTGGATATAAGGGATAACACCTGGCCAGACTGGCAACCTACGTATTGTTTAGGTGAGAAAATTGATGAAGATTGCTCACAATTAAATATTAAGTTTAATTTGTGGGGAGAATCTGATCTTGTCTGGGATCTTAATTTTGAACTGGGGGAAATTGATTCCGAAACCTTTACCGGTTCAGTGACATTACTGGAAAACGATACAGTGGTGGCTTCATGGGGTGAAACGTTGATTTTCTATAGCGGTGAAGCAGGCACCTATAATACCATTACAAATGAACTCAATCTGGCATTTGATTATTATGACAGTGATTATCCTGATCCTGATGATCCTAAATACCGGGTTGCGGTGAAAAAATAGCTGAGATTTTTGAGCGTTATATTTGATTTAATCATCCATTTTTTACAAGGCATCAATAGATAATTTTTAAGGACAGGCGTTATAATTACGTCTGTTCTTATTCTTCATCTGTGCTGCCCGGAAATTTTTTTATATGCTTTTTTCTGTTTATGTAGTTTCATTATATATTAATTTTTATTTTTAAATATTTGTTCATATTGATTTTTGTTTTTGTGGCATCCTGCAGCTATCAGGGAGGAGATGATCTTTCCGGCTTAGTGCTATGGTATGACCAGCCTGCCCAGAACTGGAATGAGGCCCTGCCTGTTGGTAACGGACGGTTGGGAGCAATGGTCTTTGGTTCTGTTCCCCGGGAGCGCATCCAATTCAATGAAGAGACCCTCTGGACCGGACAACCTCATGATTATTCCCACCCGGGGGCTGCCCAATACCTGGATACTATCAGAAATCTTGTTTTTCAGGGTGACCCCCGTGAAGCGGAGCGCATGGCCATGGATCATTTTATGAGTATTCCGCTGGGTCAAAAGGCTTATCAACCTTTCGGTGATCTGTACCTGACCTTCCCGGGCCATGAGAATTATTCCCATTACCGCAGATCGCTGAATATAAACAGCGCCATAAATCTGACCCGGTACGAAGTGAATGGGATAACCTATTCCAGGGAAATCTTTTCCAGCCATCCCGGCGAAGTTATTGTGGTCAGAATTAAAGCAAGCAAACAAAAGGCTTTATCTTTTGGAATACAACTGGATTCACCCCATGAAGTGAAAAATGTTGTGGCGGAGGAAGATAATCTTCAAATGACGGTCAGGGTGAAAAACGGTGTGTTATATGGAATAGCCGGACTAAGCATTGAAACAGACGGGGCAGTCAGCATACAAAATAGTTTGATGAAAGTTGACGATGCCGGAGAAGCTACACTGTATTTAACGGCTGCTACAAATTTTGAAAATTATAAAGCGGTAAATGCAGATCCGGAACAACGAATTGAAGATTATACCAAATGTTTTGAAGGAAAATCATATAATCAGATCAAGAGGGAGCATATTGCTGATTATCAATCCTTATTCCAAAGGTTTGACATTGGATTTGGAGAGAGCGACCGGGAAACACTCCCTATGGATGAGCGACTCAGTTTATTTAATAAATCGCCCGAGGATCCGGAGCTTATTGCCCTGTATGTTCAGTATGGCCGTTACCTGATGATCTCCTCCAGCCGGCCCGGCACCCAGCCCGCTAATTTGCAGGGAATTTGGAATCAGGATCTTCAGCCGGCCTGGGAAAGTAAATATACGACCAACATTAATGCAGAGATGAATTACTGGCCCGCAGAAGTGACCAATCTGAGTGAATGCCATGAACCTTTTTTTAGATTAATTGAAGAATGTGCCCAAACAGGGGCGGTAACTGCAAAGGTGCATTATGATGCTGATGGCTGGATCTTACATCACAATACCGATATCTGGAGAGGCACCGCTCCGATAAACCACTCGAATCACGGGATATGGCTGGGAGGAAGTGGCTGGACGACTATGCATCTGTGGGAGCATTTCCTCTTTACACGGGATACCCTCTTTCTTCGTGAAAAAGCCTGGCCGGTAATGCGTGAGGCAGCCCGCTTTTATGCGCAAAACCTTATCCCTGACCCCAAAACCGGCTGGTTGATCAGCACCCCCTCCAATTCCCCGGAAATTGGCGGTCTGGTTGCCGGTCCAACGATGGACCACCAAATAATACGTTCCCTGTTCCGCGCAACCGTTCAGGCATCGGAAATTTTGGGAACGGATTCCGGATTCGCTGAAGAACTTAAGGCCTCGATTCCGGAAATTGCCCCCAACCAGACAGGCCGGCTTGGGCAGCTTCAGGAGTGGATGGAAGATGTGGATGATCCGGAGGTCAAACACCGGCATGTGTCGCATCTGTGGGGAATGCATCCGGGTGATGATATCACGTGGGAAAAATCTCCGGATTTGATGAAGGCTGCCCGGCAATCCCTCATTTTCAGGGGCGACGATGGTACAGGCTGGAGTCTTGCCTGGAAAATCAACTTCTGGGCCCGGTTTCTTGAAGGGGACCGTGCTTATGAGCTGATCCGGATGCTCCTGCGAATTAATGAAGAAGCCAATGTCAACTGGAGTGGGGGTAGTTATATAAACCTTTTTGATGCCCACCCGCCTTTTCAGATCGACGGAAATTTTGGAGGAGCCGCCGGGATCGTGGAACTGTTGGTCCAGTCCCATCAGGGATTTATTGAACTCTTGCCGGCTCTGCCTTCTGCTCTTCCGAACGGACATATCAAGGGGGTTTGTGCCCGCGGAGGCTTTGAACTGGATATGAAATGGAAAGATGGCAATCTTGAGGAACTGACTGTTTTATCAAAAGCCGGAATGCCCTGTAAACTGAAATATAATGAGAAGGTATATACGTTTGACACCCGGAAAGGAGAGCTTTATGTATGGGGGAAAAACTTTTGAATGAATAAATATGAAAAGACAAATTTGTATTATCGCTTTGGTTTTTTTCTGTTTTACTTCAAACGGACAGGATTCTGCTGATTGTAATAAAACGTACGATTCTACCTGGAAATCTCTGGAACAATATCGCTGTCCGGAATGGTTCCGTGATGCCAAATTCGGCATCTGGTCTCACTGGAATGCTTACACAGTGCCTGCACATGGCGACTGGTATGCGCGCAACATGTATTTGCAGGGCAGTTCTGCCTATAATTATCATGTTGAGCATTATGGTCATCCTTCGGAATTTGGATATAAGGATATTGTGGATCTCTGGAAAGGAGAAAATTTTTGTCCGGACAGCCTGGTGGCGTTGTTTAAGGAATCCGGTGCCAAATATGTGGTGGCTATGGCGGTTCATCATGATAACCATGATTTGTGGGATTCCAAACACCATGAATGGAACAGTGTGCATTACGGGCCAAAGAAAAATATCATCAGGATGTGGCAGGAGGCCGTCAGAAAACAAGGCCTGTATTTTGGGGTTTCAAGTCATCTTGAAAGAACCTGGAATTGGTTCCAGACAGCCTATGGATCAGATGATGAAGGTCCTTTTAAAGGAGTTCCTTATGATGGGGCAAATCCGGAGTACAGGTATGTTTATCCGCCAAAATACGGCATGGATAATACCAGTCCGGCCTATGCCCTAAAGTTTCCGCAGGAATGGATTGATGATTATACCCAAAGGATAAAAGATCTGCTGACGCAGCACAAACCCGGATTTTTTTATATCGATGGCGGCATACCTTTCGGAGAACAAGGCAGAGAACTGGTCGCCTGGTATTATAATCGTTACAGACACTGGTCGGTTCAGGATGAAGATCCAGTCATGACCTTTAAAAATTTTGGTCATACCGATTTTCATGGGGATTTCCGGTTCGGTACATGCGTAGAGGATATTGAAAGGGGCAGAATGTCCGGGATCAGTCCGTTGCCCTGGCAAACCGACGATTCCATAGGCGACTGGTTCTGGAAAAAGAATGACCATTATATCAGTTCGGAATATTTCATACATACCCTTATAGATATTGTGAGTAAAAACGGGAATTTGTTGATGAATGTGCCCTTACGGGCCGACGGGACCCTGGACGAAAAAGCTATAAATCTTTTAAAAGAAATGGGCAAATGGATGAAAATTAACGGTGAGGGAATATATGGAACCCGACCTTTTACCGTGTTTGGCGAAGGACCTACCGATGTTCAGGGGGGTTTTTTCTCTGCGAAAGCCGATCTGACCGAAAAGGATTTTCGATTCACTGCAAAAGGGGATACTGTTTTTGCATTTATCATGGGTGCACCCCGGGATAGTGTATTGATCAAAACGCTGAAAAAGGGGAATTACCATAATATTAAATCGGTTGGTATTTTGGGATTGGATGATAATATTGAATTCTTTCAGGAAAGAGAAGGTTTAAAGGTTATTATTCCCGGTAAACTTCCTTCCGTATATTCAAATTGTTTGCGAATTATTCCGGAAATGGACTAACCCAAATAAACGGAAGAAAAAGTTCAATAAAATGCAGGTTGTTTAATACTATTTTTTCCCCGGATTGGGATTGAAAATATGAATAGAGATAAAAATCAAAATATCATTCAACTGCTTGATAATTAGTTAACTTGATAATTAGTTAAAAAAAACCTTGGTTGTCGGCCAAAGGCGGATAACCTGAAAAAATTCTTTTTATGAATAAGTATTTGGTTAGAATAGAAAAGTTAGTATTCTTTATTTTTTTACTTCCTGCTTCACTTTGGGCTGGAAAAATTGACCGGAAAGCCGTTGTGACAAGGCACAATATTGTTACAACCGATGTTACTCAGATCCTTGCCCTGGGAAATGGTGAATTCTGTTTTGGTGTAGACGGATCAGGATTACAAACTTTCGGGGGTAATATCATGGCTAACTGGGCATGGCATAGTTATCCGCTTCCGGAAGGGGCAACTATGGCTGATGTGCCTGAAACCGGGACTATTGAAACTGGTAAACTGGCAGGGGAAATGGAACAGGCCTCTGCAAAAAGGGAGGTGAGTAACTGGATGTTCCAAAATCCCCATAAATTTAATATGGGGCGTTTTCGTTTTGTGGATAAACACGGGAATCCTATTGAAATAAGTGATTTAGAGGAGCCTTCCAGGAATCTCGATTTATGGAGCGGAATTCAAAATGCCCGGTTTTTCATACATGGGAAGGAGGTTAAAGTAACCACACTGGTACATCCCGGCAGCGACATGGTTGCCACACGGGTCGAGTCTGAACTGCTTGGGTCCGGTGACCTGAACATTGAGCTGGATTTTTCCTATCCGGTTTCGGCGGTTGCCAATGAATTGCAGGATCCCTGGTATGGTAAATGGGACCAGGCTGATAAGCATAAAACGTCCGTTACGATTTCCGGAAACCGGGCTGATTTGTTCAGGCAACTGGATGATGCAAACTATAAGGTTATATGGGAGTGGTCAGATAAAAACGCAAACTTCCGGGCTGATGAAGAGAAGCATACTTTCAGGCTTAACCCTTCAACGGGGAATCATTACCTTGAATTTGTCTGCTTTTTCGGGAAGGAAAGCACAGATTACCTCCCCTCCTTTGAGGCTTCAGAGCCGGTGAATAAAGAGAGCTGGGAAAAATACTGGCTGAGCGGTGGTGCTGTGGATCTTTCTGAAAGTACTGATCCCCGGTGGTTTGAATTGGAAAGACGTGTAGTTTTATCCCAATACCTTATGCGAACCCAATCCGCAGGAAGTTATCCCCCTGCAGAATCTTCGCTGATGGGTATTGATTTCTGGAGTTCGCAATTCCACATGGAGATGGTCTGGTGGCATCTGGCCCATTATGGCTTGTGGGACCGGTGGGAGCTTGCTACTGAAGCACTATCATGCTATGAAAAATTTTTACCTGTTGCACGAAAACTGGCCTCCCAATTCGGATACCAGGGAGTTAAATGGGGTAAACAGGTGGGGCCTGAAGGCAGAACAGCAACCTGGAATCATTCGTTTTTATTACACTGGCAACAACCCCATCCGATTTTTTTTGCTGAATTGGAATACCGGTTGAATCCCACCCGGGAAACCTTGCTGAAATGGGAGACCATTATTTCTGAAACGGCGGATTATATGGCTGACTTTCCGGTTTTAAAGGAGGATGGATATTATCACCTTACACCGGTGTGCACGGCCAATGAAAACGGTGTGGGAGATAATCCGGCATTCGAAATGGCCTATTGGCGCTGGGCACTTGATAATGCACAGGAGTGGCGTCTGCGGCTGGGCTTGCCGCGTGATGCAAAATGGGATAAAGTCCTTCATAACCTGGCCCCCCTCCCTCAGCATGATGGGGTCTATCTGTTTTGTGACGGCTGGTTAAATACCTATTCGGAACTTAATGGCGGCCATCCGGATCCCCTCGGGGTTTGCGCTTTCCTTCCCTTTGTGGATGGCGTAGACCGGAAAATTGCCAAACAAACTGTGGAAAAGATCGCCAAAGAGTGGCAATGGAATAATATGTGGGGCTGGGATTATCCCTGGTCTGCCATGGCTGCGGCCAGAACGGGAAATCCGGAGACGGCTGTTGACATGTTGCTTAAAGACACCAAACAGAATGCCTATACACTGAACGGGATTAATGCCGGATGGTATTTCCCCGGGAATGGGGGCATACTCTATACTGTAGCAATGATGGCTGCCGGATGGGACGGCGCTCCTGAACGAAACGCACCCGGTTTCCCTGATAACGGGAAATGGGTGGTAAAATGGGAAGGACTTAAAAAAGCCCTTTAGTTTTGAATAACTGATTTTCAATTCAAATTCATAAATCAATGAATCGTCTTTTACGCAAGAAAAGATTTCAATTTTCCTTCTTCCTTTTGCTGATTGTTTTATCGATGGCCTGCAAATCAGAATTTCCGGCAGACGTAGTGGATTTAAAAAGGGCTTTTCTCCAACCGGATCAGGATGCCAAACCCTGGGTTTACTGGTATTGGATGAACGGGAATGTGAGCAGGGAAGGCATTACCGCTGATATTGAGGCGATGCAGGATGTCGGGATAGGGGGAGCCTTTCTGATGTGCATTGGAGGCCCGTGGGACCGCCACGGACTGGATACTGCCTATAATCAATTGTCACCGGAATGGTGGAGGCTTGTAGAACATGCATTCAGTGAAGCTGAACGGACAGGGATCAACCTGGGAATGTCGGCCTGCGACGGGTGGGCAACCGCAGGTGGGCCATGGATTGACCCTGAAAATGCAATGAAAAAAGTAGTCTGGTCCAAGACCAATATTAATGGAGGAGGTGAGATCCGGCGTCAGATCCCTTTTCCGCCTTTGCATAAAGGCATTTATCAACAATTTGGCCGTGAACTGGAGGGCAATGAACGTTTTTACAAAGATATTGCCTGCTATGCTTTTCCTGCGATGGAAGAGGGTGACGGAAAAATACCGGGTAAGGTCATTCGCGTAACCAGCGATATTGAAGGGTTGAATGCTTCCGCGTTATTTGACGGGAACGTAACCAAAACGGCCGTAAATACCGGTGAAGGCGGTTATATCCAGGTTGAATTTGAAGAGGCCTTTACCTGCCGGACGGTGAGGCTTTTTTATCAACCCGACAGCTGGCTGGGTTATCCCTATTACGGAGCTTCAATGGAATTGCTGGTTGGAGATAACGGCACTGAATTCAGAAGTCTGGGGAAGTTTACCCCTGAGCAACATGGCTGGCAGGATGACGGTTGTCCGGTGACCATCAGGATACCGGAGACCCGGGCCCGCTTTTTCAGGTTTGTTTTTGATACCGACACCCTCATGCCGGTTACCATGCGTTATGTAGGAGCCGACAGAAAATATCTGACTTTAAGTGAAATAGAACTTTCACCAATACCGCGGATCGGGTATTTTGAAGGAAAGGCAGGGTACCGTTACCGGATTGCTCCTCCGTTGGATCCGGAAATAACCGAAAAGGCTTATCTTTTAAGTGATGAGGTAGTGAATGTCACAACATATTTGGATAGTACCGGCATGCTTCGCTGGAATGCCCCCCCGGGTGAGTGGACGATTTTACGTATGGGATATACCCTGACCGGGAATGAAAACGAGACAGGAGGTGGCGGTATCGGGCTGGAGTCGGACAAACTGAAAAAGGAATCCACCCAACTGGTTTTTGACGGCTGGCTTGGCGAGGCGGTCCGGAGGATGGGACCGGAATTGCAGGATAAGGTATTCTCATTGATGCATGTGGACAGTTGGGAATCAGCTACTCAAAACTGGACGGATACCTTTACGGAAGAATTTGTTCAAAGGCGTGGTTACGATCCGGTTCCCTGGTTGCCAACACTGGCCGGGATAACCGTAGGTACAACCTGGGAATATGAAAATTTCCTGTATGATTTCAGGTTGACCATAGCAGAGCTTTTAAATGAGCATTTTTACGGGGAGCTGACGCGACTGGCGCATGAAAGCGGCCTTGAATTTTCTGCAGAGGCTACTGCACCGGTTATGGTTTCCGATGGTATGCTCCACCACAAATATGTCGACCGGCCTATGGGTGAATTCTGGCGGGACGACCCGGCACCAATGGATAAACCTGAAGATATTCTTGAGGCGGTCTCCGGAGCTCATCTGTATAATAAGCCGGTTGTTCAGGCTGAAGCGTTTACAGATGTTAATTCGAAGTGGTATGAACATCCTTTTGCCCTGAAAAAGCAGGGGGATTTTAATTACACCCGCGGGATTAATAAATTTTTTATGCATGTTTATGTCCAGCAACCATTCGTTGAAAAAAAACCTGGTTTTACATTGGGGCAGATCGGCCTCAATTTTAACCGTGGCCAAACCTGGTGGAAACAAGCCAGGCCATGGATGAAATACCTGACTACCTGCCAGTCGATGCTGCAGCAGGGAACACAGGTGGCTGATATCCTTTGTTTTACCGGGATGGAAATCCCCCGCCGGGCATTGCTGCCTGATCAGTTAAACCAGGTTATTCCTGATGGTTACCGCTACCTGTCTGTAAATCCCGATGCCTTGTTGAACCAGATTACAGTCAGGGATGGAAAGATGATCCTTCCCAATGGTGCAGAGCACCGCATTTTATTATTGCCGGATGCTCCTTTCCTGGGTAACGGTCTTTATACCCCTTCAGTGATGGAGAAACTGGAAAGCCTGGTCAGATCCGGAATCATTTTAGTCGGACCAAAACCCCGGGGAACGATTGGACTAAAAAATTATGAAACCAATCAGCAACGGGTCTTGGAGTTGGCTGACCGGATGTGGGGAGCCATCGACGGAAGGCAGGTTACATCAAATTATTACGGTAAAGGTGCGGTTTACCAGGGAGCCTCGTTGGAAGAGGTATTGAAAAAAGAAGGTATTCAACCCGACCTTGTTTTTGAAGGAACTGATTCAATGGAATTTATCCATAAGATTGCCGGGAATACCGATTTTTATTTTGTTTGCAACCAATCAGATCATCCGGTCAATACTACCGGGATTTTCCGTATTTCAGACCGGGTGCCTGAGATTTGGGATCCCGTTACACAGGAGATGTATCTGGCCAAATATGAGACGCTGGATGAACAGATAAAAGTTGAACTGGACCTTCCTCCGAACGGATCGTTGTTTGTAGTTTTCACTCCGACGCCGACAGAAAATATTGGATATAAACCTGAATGGTCGGTACATGAAGAAATGGCACTGGATGGACCCTGGGAGATACGGTTTGAAAAGAGACGCGGATTGCCGGAGGATTACTCCCTGAGAAGCGATACCCTTTTTTCACTCACGAACCATCAGCATCCTGATGTAAAACATTTTTCGGGTACGGTTACCTATAAGGTGCATTTTGACCTGGTCAAAGAAACAGAACATAATCATTTGAAATATGAACTGGACCTGGGACAAGTGGCCAATATCGCTGAGGTATTCCTGAATGGAAAAGAGATGGGAACGTTGTGGACAAAACCTTACCGGACTGCGGTTTCTGATGCTTTAGTCAATGGAAAAAATGAGCTGATCATCGAAGTGACCAATACTTGGAATAACCGCATTGTCAGGGATATGCAGCTTCCTTATGTGGAAAGAGTGAGCTACTTTCCGCATTATGAGGAGTTTAGTGAGGCCGGGGATGTGAATCACTTTCTTACCCACTGCATCGATACCACTTTACGTGATGCCGGTTTGATGGGCCCTTGTCAATTAATCGTTTATGAAACGATTTCTCCTTTGACCAAAAACGATCAGAAAAAATCCGGAAGTTCAGAACCTCAACCCGGAGATGCTGATTATCCCCTGCCATCCCCTTGCAAGCGTCATGACATGAAGGTTAAGGCCATTCAGAATGGGCAGTATGATCTCTTACTTATTGGAAATTCAATCATTCAAAATCTGTATGAATCCGATAGTGAATGGGATTCCCTGAAACCGGTCTGGGATAAATATTTTGCACCGCGAAATGCCATAAATCTGGGTTTTTCCGGGTACCGGACTGAGCAAATTTTGTGGAATTTGCAGAACGGACAGCTGGATATGGAGAGATCACCTGAAGTGGCGATTCTGCTTATCGGTACCAATAATCTGGATGATCAGCATTATCCTGAGGTCCATACCGCTGAACAGGTCTTTAACGGAATTAAAGCTATTACCAGAGAGATCCGGCACCGGCATCCCACAACCAGAATATTGATTTTAAGCCCGTTTATAGCCGGGGGGCCTGATGATAAAACTTTATATCACCGGAAATACAACCGCTCCCGGAAGTGCAGGGATGAGCTCCTTAAGGTGGGAAAACTTGTTAAGAAGCTTGCTGATGATGAGAAAGTTTATTCACTCGATTTAAATCATGTTTTCCTGAACCCGGATGGAAGCATTAACCCGAATCTGATGCCTGATCTGATACATCCAAATGGTCCCGGAACCCTGGCCTGGGTGAAGGCTATGGAACCAACTTTATCCAAAATGATGGAAGATCATCCCATCAGGTAATCGGGGAAATTAGATAGCAGGGTTTAAGGGGTGAAACCCCTTTAAAAGGGATTATTTTTTAAGTAGTTATTAATAAAATGTTTAAAAAAGTTTATGTGAGAGCGAAGTGGTTTAACTCGTTCTCAAATTTCTAATTAATTTATTTTCAAATAATTAAAAAATTTCAAACGAATGAAGAAATCATTTTTCTTAATGTTGCAAATAGTTATTTTTCATTGTGCCTTTAGTCAGGAAGGCCTAGTACCCTCTCCTCCATGGACTAAAGATCTTATCATTTATGAAATTGCCCCTAAATCTTTTACTTCTCCCAATGGCCCCGGTTCGGGGACTTTCAATTCAACACGGGAGAAGATCCCTTATTTGAAGGATTTGGGGATTAACGCCATTTGGCTGGCGGGATACTCTCTGGCACATCCTGACCATTATTACAATATCTGGACACAATATGCCTGTTATAATCCGCGTGTTCTTGATCCGGGGCTGGGGACCGCTGAGGATTTTAAAAAACTTATTGAATCAGCACATGAAAACGGGATCCGCGTGTTCCTGGATGTCATCACCCATGCCGTGATGAATGAGAGTGAACTGGTTGAACAGCATCCTGACTGGTTTGGGGAGAAATCGCCGATTTGGCATATGACTCAATACCGGTGGGACGATAAAATTGAAGCGCTGGATAAGTGGTGGGTGGAAACCTGGGTGCGCTATGTGACTGAATTCGGGGTTGATGGATTCAGGCTCGATCTTTCAGGCCAGCGACACGATTTATGGAAGGAGATTCGCGAAAAGTGCGCAGAGGCTGGTCATCCGGTGGTTATTTTTTCCGAAGGGGCTGAACTGATCCCGGGAACCTATGATTTTACCCAGGCTTATCTGAAGACGGTCCACGGCCATGGGGTGGAAGAGTTTACAGTGGCTAAAGAGGATATGGCCTCTTATGTTTTGAATCACTTCGGAGAAGAAAAAGATTTTTCAGTGCTGATCACTTATGAGGATGCCTCAGTAGAACGTTATTTTACATTGAAAGACCCGGCATATTTCTCTTTATTGCCAGATCAGTCGGATGAAGTCTCATTCTGGGAAGTTACACCTGATGAATTGACCGACCGGCACTTCAGGCTCAGGGTCAATCCGGATAAGCAGATCAGGTCGATCCAACTGAGAGATGCAGACAGGGGGATATGGCACTTTCCGACCAATAACCGGAATTATGTGTTAAAGAAGAACCGGTTAGCTGATGATGAGGTAGAGCTCATTGGTGCTACCGGGGATAATAACCGGCAGCCGGGGGTGTATGCCAGCAATGAATTTTCGTGTCACGATAATGGCTGGGAAGGATCTCCGGGAAACAAAAATCCCTTTATTGCCGAAGGCAGTCGCGCCCTGTTTGGTTATGCTGCCCTGTTTGCTCCGGCCATTCCGGTATTTATGTCGGGAGAAGAGTTTAATTGCGACTTTAAGCCGTTACCCGGATTATCTCCCCATCTTTTTGGCGGGGCCAGGCCTGGAGAAGGAACCTGGTTGTACGGAAACCAGATCGACTGGACCCAGCTCCAAAAAAAGGAGAAAAAAGAGATGCTCGATGATGTAAAAAAGATGATCGCTATAAGAAAAGCTCATTCGGAGGTTATTTGCGCCGGAATGATCAATAAAAATCCCCATATTGCCCGTGTGGCTGTTATTGGAAAGAATGTTCCGGATCTGCCTGAGCCCTACGTCCAGTGGAATGACGAAAAGGCGATCATCGTGGCAGCCAATCCGACCGACCGGGAGATCAGTATCCTGCTTAGTCTGATGCCGGGGGAAACTTACGGCTGGGAAGATTTCAAACGGGTCAGGATATCGGATATCTGGAATGATACTCCGTCACGTGCAGTTTCATTGTCAAAAAATGGGACCGTCGAGATACCTGTCCGGATTGGATCGGATAAGCAAGAAAGAGGAGGTATTGCAGTTTATCTGGTGTCCCGGAAATAAATCTTGCTACTATGATAAAAGTATTCACACTTAAGAGATTGATAAGGAAACTAGTATGGTTTTTTTTTATTGCAGGAGCGGGGGTTACGGTCTCTTCCTGTCAGTTTGGTTCAGAAGAGGCGAACTCTCCGGATCAACAATTGCAAACAGCAGCCCATGAAAAATCGGCGTTTGCCATTATTGATCCAACGTATTGTATCGAAGAGCCCAGGCCTGAGCCGGATATCAGGCAGGGTGCACCCTGGCGGTATGGAGCAGTGGAGTTAGAATGCTGGAGGCATCAGTTGATGCGGGTCAGTTCCAAAGAGGTAGCCCGCCACGGGCATTATCCCGGAGTGTACCATGAACCGTTTACGGATGTGACTTTCCGTTTTAAGATACCTGAGGAAACCGGATTTCCCTGTTCCGTTGAATTCAAATGTGTTGGAGATGTAGTGGTGAAAGCAGGGCAGACCAGACTTTTCCAGGACGCTTCTTCAAGGGATAAACACCAATTTGTTATAAAAGAAGATGATTTAGCAGGGGAATACCTGACCTTTGAGCTATCCACCCAGGGAGAACCTCCGGGATTGCTTGTGGAAACGGGAAGTTTCTCTACTGCTAACGAAAACTGGGAATGGAAAGGAGCCAATACCAAATGGCAGAAACCTGCCCGGCATGCGCAGACCCGTTCGGGTGTTTTTCCCCATCTCAAAGAGATCCCGGAAGTTGAAATCAGACCGGTAAAGAAGGAGGGCGTGCTGTATGATTTTGGACGGGAGCTTATCGGATATGTCTCTTTCACATGCGATGGCGATCCTTCTATTATTGTGGGGGAATCTGTTACCGAAGCCCTGGATACGGTAGTCACCAATCATGAACAAACCCTGACGCTGGATCGACAGGGGAAAAACCGGTGGGTAAGTAAATATCCCCTGGCTTTCAGGTATCTGCATATCCCTGGAGAAAATCCTTCCGATATTAAATGCCACGCCCGGTTCTGGCCGGCTCAGTACAAAGGAGCATTTGCCTGCTCTGATGAACGGCTAACCAGAATATGGATGGTTTCTGCTTATACCCACCGGCTTACTAAGTATCATTTTATGCTGGATGGTCTGAAACGCGACCGCCTGCCCTGGATCGACAATATGAAAACCAGCTCGGCAGTTGAAGCATACACTTTTGCAGATCCTGAACTTATAAAAAGAACCATTTCGGTTTTGGGCCGGGCCTCGGATAAAAGTAGTATCAATGGGATTGTCGATTATGATGCCCTCTGGATTATCAGTCAGGATGCTTTCCAGCTCTATTTTGATGATCCTGATTTCCTGAAGCAGGAATGGCCCCGTATCGTTGCTATGATTGAGCGAAAGCGTGAGCTGTGCGACGAAAACGGATTACTTAGCTGGCCTGAAAATGCCTGGTTGTTTATCGACTGGGTGAGTTTCGACAGGTATATGTCGGAACAAATAATGTGGTATTGGGCACAACGGTCTGCTATACGGCTGGCGAAAAGGATGGAAGCGTGGGATCTTGCCGGAAAATGGCAAAAACAGGCTGATCATTTGGCGGGCTGGTTGCATGAAAACGCCTGGGATGAAGAGAAGGAGGCCTGGACAGACCCGGTGAACCATTCCGGAATTACCCGCCATGCCAATCTGCTCAGTATGGTCTCCCGGCTATCAAAACCTTATCAATACGAAGGGGTCATGAATGTGATCACCGGAACGGAAACCGAGCCGCTGAACAGCCCGTCTATGATATCTTATCAGATACATGCCCTGGCAGAGACAGGTTCCCGGGAAAAGGCCCTGACGCAATTGAGAGAAATCTGGGGGGCCATGCTTGATTTTGGTGCGACTACCTTCTGGGAAGGATTTGATCCGGGAGAAAAAATACCGGAGATCTATCGTTTTTATGGTCGTCCCTACGGAAAAAGCATGTGCCATGGCTGGGCTGCCGATCCGGTCACCCTGCTTCCCAAAATTATTTTTGGCATCAAACCTGAATCGGATGGCTGGAAAACATTTTCCCTGAATCCTGATCCGTCCCTCGTTGAATGGGCAAATGCCACTATTCCTACTAAATACGGGAATATATTGGTTGAATTGAAAAATGATGCGTTGACATTGTTCGTCCCGGATGGAACAAGTGCCTTGTTGAAGGGGACTTACATTAAAGGTCCTCGCCTTTATAAGGAATCTCTGGATCATATTCCGGCTTCAAGGTAACCTTGTTTTAAAATGCAAAACAGTTTATCAATGTATAATATAAGTATGGATAGCGAGCTTAGAGTCATTAATAAAAACAGATTAATTAAAATGAACACAATGCGAATATTTATTTTATTCTTTATTATAGTCGGTTTTTATTCTCATCTTTCTGCACAGGATGATATCCCCCGGCCCGAACATCCGAAACCTCAGTTTATAAGAGAAAATTGGAAAAACCTTAACGGATCGTGGAATTTTTATATCGATTTTGATCAGTCGGGGCTGGAGAGGGAATTTTTTAATGATTTTTCTGTGTACGATAAAAAAATTAATGTTCCCTTTCCTCCGGAGAGTGAACTTTCGGGGATAGCGCATAAGGGTTTTATGCCGGTAGTGTGGTATCACCGGCCGTTTCAGATTCCTGCGGACTGGGATCAGCGGATCTTTCTCCATTTTGGTGCCGTTGATTATGAGGCCCGGGTTTGGATCAACGGAAAAGAGGTGGGCCGCCACTATGGAGGCAGTGTCTCTTTTTGTTTTGACATCACTGAGGCTGTCCAGGAAGGGATCAATGAACTGGTAGTTATGGCAAAGGATGACATCCGGAGTGGAATACAACCCGGTGGCAAACAGAGTAAAGGGTATTATAATGACGGGTGCTGTATGTATACACGGACTACCGGTATCTGGCAAACCGTTTGGTTGGAAGCCCGTCCTGAAAGCTATATTGAGAACATAAAAATAACCCCTGATCCTGATAACAGCCGGTTTGTGTTAATCCCAACCATTAAAAACATGACAAACGGGCAGAAAATGACAGCAAGGCTTTTAAATCATAAAAAGAAGCTGGTGGCTGAGGGAGTGGGCTATGCCAGTGGTTTGCCACTTGTGCTTAATGTGGAGGATCCTGTTTTGTGGTGTCCTCAGAATCCCTATTTGTATGATCTGGAGTTGGTTCTATCTGATCAGGATAAAAGTATAGATGAAGTATTCAGTTATGCGGGAATGCGAAAAATCCATATTAGTGGGAATAAGATCTTTTTGAACAATGAACCTGTTTTTTTGCGTTTTGTTCTGGATCAGGGGTTTTATCCGGAGGGCGTCTGGACAGCTCCAACCGATGAAGCCCTAAAAAGGGATATTGAGCTTGCCATGGCTGTAGGGTTTAACGGAGCCCGGTTGCATGAAAAAATATTTGAGGAGCGTTTTCATTACTGGGCCGATAAGCTGGGATACCTTACCTGGGCGGAATTTCCGGATTGGGGGATCAGCCGCACCTATAATAATCCCCGTGCCTGGTTAAACCTGACACGGGAATGGCGGGAGGAAATTATAAGGGACTATAATCATCCCTCCATCATTGCGTGGACCCCACTTAATGAAACCCACTCAGCCAAGGATGATTATGAAGCCTACCGAAGAGCAGCTGAAGAAATAGCGGAAATGACCCGAATGCTTGATCCGACCAGACCGGTCAACAATGCCAGCGGGTATCTGCATATCGATACTGACCTTTTAACGGTTCATGATTATACGATGGACCCACAGATATTCGCAGAACGATATCAAAAAATTGCCCCGGGAGAAAAGGATATGTATATAGTGGATTGGGATTGGTATGGTAAAGTGTCTGAATACCAATATGAATATGACGGTAAACCTTACCTTGTTGATGAGTATGGAGGGATTTACTGGCTTCCCGATTATGCCGGACAGGAAGAGAGGGGAAATGCGAGGGATACCTGGGGCTACGGAAAATCAGCCGAAGAAGTCCTTAGTCTTATGAAAAAATTGACCCGGGCATTGGTGGCCAATCCGAATATCTCCGGCTATACCTACACCCAGCTAACCGATGTGGAGCAGGAAACTAATGGAATTTATACCTTTGACCGGCAGTTGAAATTTAACCGGCAGGAATTACAGGAAATCTTTGGTGTATCATCTCTCATGGAAAGCGCTAAGTTTGAGAAGTAAAATTTTAAATATGAAACGAAATCTGATCTGTTCATTATTTGTCATTTTCCTGAGCCTTTCTTTTATGCTCAAAGGGCAGGAACAGCCTGAGCGAAATGATTTTGAACCCGGGGCTTTGTGGCCGGATACTGATGGTATACATATTAATGCTCATGGTGGAGGAATCCTCTTTTACAATGGGAAGTATTACTGGTTTGGTGAGCATAAGGTTGAAGGTAGAACAGGGAACAGGGCGATGGTCGGTGTAAATTGTTATTCTTCCAAAGATCTGTATAATTGGGAAAATGAGGGGATTGTGCTTAAAGTGGTCGATGATACTACCAGTCTGCTGCGAAAAGGGTGCATTCTTGAGCGTCCCAAAGTGATCTATAATGAAAAAACCAAAAAATTTGTCATGTGGTTTCACCATGAGTTGTACGGGCAGGGCTATAAAACAGCCTTGTCAGGTGTTGCTGTAGCTGACAGGATTACTGGTCCCTATGCTTATCTGAAAAGCGTTCGCCCGAATAAAGGCTTCTGGCCGCAGAATGTGAAAGAAATCCATAAAAGGCCGCTAGATGCAACAGTAGCGGAACATTATCCCGGTGGTCCGGGAGGCCTCCCCGGACATCCTGATTCGGTTAATATTGCAGGGCGTGATTTTGAGAAGGGTCAGATGGCCCGTGACATGACCCTTTTTGTGGATGACGACGGTAAAGCCTATCATATCTATTCTTCCGAGGAGAACAGTACAACGCATATCTCACTGTTAACGGACGATTATTTGTCGTATTCCGGAAAATACTGGCGGTTTTTTGAGGGCCGGTATATGGAAGCACCGGCTGTTTTTAAGCGAAAGGGGAAATATTATTTTTTTGCCTCCGGATGCACGGGCTGGGCGCCTAATGCAGCCCGGTCGGCCGTGGCCAGTCAAATTACAGGTCCGTGGGAAGAATTGGGGAATCCATGCAGAGGTACTGAAGATCAGGTTAATACTACTTTTGGGGGGCAGAGTACATTCGTTTTGCCTGTAGAAGGAAAGAAAGATGCCTTCATTTTTATGGCTGATCAGTGGAATCCTGAAAATGCGATCGACGGCCGGTATATCTGGCTCCCCGTTCAATTTGACGGAAATGGTCATCCTTATCTGGAATGGTACGATACATGGCGTATAGAAGAGTACTTTTAACAAAATTTTTTTTAATCCAATGATGAATTACAAAAAATCCATTATTTTTATTACCCTCCTTCTTTGCAGTCTTCAACTTTTCGCTCAGGGGACACCCGAAGACTATGAACGGGCTAAAAGTATAGATCAATATTATGATTCAAAGGTGTTTTATAATAATCCCGATCCTGTCTGGATAGGGGATACCCACTGTTTCCTTTATATCCAAAGAGGCCCTTCAAAAAAAAAATTCTTGATTGTCGATGCCGGAAATTTATCGCGTAAACCGGCTTTTAATCACCAGTTGCTGGCGGCTGAACTGGCCCGGCAGACTGACTCAACCATGAGTGGTGATCAATTACCCTTCGATAAGGTTGAAATCGACCCCGATTCAGGAAATATCCGTTTTCAATTTAACCAGTATCACTGGAATTTTCATCAAAAAGGTAAACAGTGGGTACTTGAAAAGAAGGGGAAAGTGGAGTCCTCCCCAAAAAGGTACTGGGGGGAATGGCGCGATGATTCAGAGGGTGAACCTGTACTTTCTCCCGATAAAAAACAGGAGGCCTTTTTAAAAAACAACAACCTTTATGTGCGTGATGTGGCGGATGGAAGTGAAAAGCCATTAAGTTTTGACGGCGCTCCGGGAGATTATTATTCGAACAACATTCAGTGGTCACCTGATTCCAGAAAGATTGCCGTAATGAAAGTCAGGGACGTGGAACAGCGTGTGATCCATTTTGTGGAAGCTGCCCCTGATGATCAGTTTCAGCCGATATTTCACTCCCTTTCTTATACCAAGCCGGGAGATGCCCTGCCATACAGGTATCCGCATATTTTTATTCCGGAAGAGGAAAAGCAAATTAAACCAGACAATGCCCTTTTTAAAGATCCCTATAACAATAAAAGACTTAAATGGAATGCTGACAGCAAGGGGGTCACTTTTGAATATAACCAGCGCGGTCATCAATGCTATCGTGTATTGGAGATAGACGTTTTCCGGGGTGAGGTACGCACCCTGATTGAGGAAAAACAAAAAACATTTATCAATTATAACCGCTACTTCAGGCATGATCTCGAAAACGGCACAGA
This sequence comes from uncultured Tangfeifania sp., assembly GCA_964436325.1. Lineage (GTDB taxonomy): Bacteria > Bacteroidota > Bacteroidia > Bacteroidales > Prolixibacteraceae > Tangfeifania. The sequence goes on along the minus strand of CAYTDH010000007.1, from coordinate 1,432 downwards.
GATGATCTGGATGAGCGAACGCGACAACTGGAACCATCTTTATCTTTTTGACCGGTTAACCGGTAAGGTTAAACACCAGATAACCCGGGGAGTGTGGTATGTCCGAAAGGTGATTCATGTGGATGAATCCACCCGGCGGATCATTTTTTCGGCCAATGGCATGGAAGAAGGGGAAGATCCTTATCTGGTCAGGTATTACAGCATCCATTTTGATGGCTCCGGATTAGTATGTCTTACCCCGGAAGAGGGGATGCATGATGCGGTTTTTTCCAGCGATTATTCCTATTTTGTGGATACTTATTCGAAAGTGAATACGCCTCCGGTTACGGTTTTGCGTGAGGGGGAAACAGGGCAGGTACTGATGGAAGTTGAAAAGGCGGATATATCGCAGCTGCAGGAAGCCGGCTGGATGGGCCCGGAGGTCTTTTCTGCCAAAGGGCGAGATGGTCAAACCGATATCTGGGGTGTTATCGTTCGGCCTTCCAATTTCGACCCGGAGAAAAAATATCCCATTATGGAGTATGTGTATGCCGGACCAGGTTCCCAGCATGTTCCCAAATCCTTTTCCCCTTCTCTCCGTTTTCTGCAGAGTACGGCCGAAATCGGGTTTGTAGTGGTTATGGTTGACGGTATGGGGACTTCCTTCCGCTCAAAAGCTTTTGAAGATGTGATATGTAAAAATTTAAAAGATGCCGGGTTTCCTGATCGCATGGCCTGGATAAAGGATGCTGCCAAAAAGTATTCCTGGATGGATATTGATCGTGTCGGGATCTTTGGCGGATCGGCAGGAGGACAAAATGCCATGGGCGGAGTATTGTTCCATCCCAATTTTTATAAGGCTGCTTATGCCGGTTGTGGGTGCCATGATAACAGGATGGATAAAATATGGTGGAATGAACAGTGGATGGGATTTCCTGTCGGTGATCATTACAGTGAAAGCTCAAATGTGGATAATGCCCATCTGTTGACCCGCCCGCTGATGCTTATGGTAGGCGAAATGGATACCAATGTTGACCCCGCTTCGACAATGCAGGTGGTAAAAGCCCTCCAGGAAGCCGGAAAGGAATTTGAACTGGTAGTGGTTCCGGGTGCAGGTCACACTCTGGGAGGGCCATTCGGCGACCGGAAAAGATATGATTTCTTTCTGAAACATCTTTGGAATATCTCCCCTCCTGACTGGAACCGCCTGGAAGCAATGCCGTAACTGATATTTGACGGTTTTTCTTCAGGCACCTGGTTTATTTCCCGGGCAATGGTATCCAGTTCCAGGATATATGAGAATATGTGACATTTTTTCGGAAAACGGAGGTTTTGTATTCAATACAGTACATAACATTCAGGCAAATGTGCCAATTGAAAATGTTGTTGCAATGCTTGATGCCCTGAAGGGCAGGCTGGCAATCTGTTGTTTTAACGTGAGATTTCTCCTCCT
>CAYTDH010000006.1:0-33523 GCA_964436325.1 uncultured Tangfeifania sp. | reverse complement strand
AGAAATCTGTTGAAATTTGGAGAGATTTCTCCTCGCAAGCTCGTCGAAATGACAGGTAACGAATCGGGGCAACAAATACTCCTGTCCCCAATCTCTCCTTCGGAGAGTACATCCCCCATTTCGGGGGAATTAAGGGGGGCTTTACCTGGCGGCTTTACCCTCCGAAGGTTTACTGTAGGAGGACTCGCCCCTCTACGGTAAACCTTCGGAGGGCGAAGCCCGATTGGATTAAAAAGAATAAATCTGAACAAACCCTTAGGGAGCTCCGCACCCTAAGGGATTCACCCGTCCGAAGGCCCAATTATCCTCATATGCCACGCGATACAATCGCGCAGCAGCGGGGCGTTCCAGGAACTTTTTTACTGTTTACTCACTGTTTGATCACCTTTCTCACTTCATGATTCTCACCCTGGTTAAACCGGAGGAAATAAACTCCCGGTTTCAATCCCTCAACAGAAAGTGTTTTCCGGGTGCCGGCAGGCAGGCTAAGGAGCCGGATTTGTTTCCCACTTCCATCGGTTATGCCTATCCGGGCATCTTCCTTCCCTGCAGGAACAGAAATATTTAAATGGTTCCGGACAGGATTGGGATAAATCTCCGGTCCTGATAAAACACCCGGATCATTAACAGAGGTTGGATAAGTCACATGGAGATTAAAAACCATCCATTCTTTCAGGTTTCCCTGATCTTTGGCCATCAACTTCAATGAATGAACCCCATAAGCTTCATATGGAGGATTTCCGGTTAATTGAAGGGTAACAGGGTCGAATGTCAGCCATCCGGGAAGAGATGAATTGTTTTCAAGCGATAAGCTGTAAGTTAAAGTATCTCCGACATCCGGATCAATCATGGCGTCGGAAGGAAGAATAACTTCATTATCCCGGTTGGTGAAGAATGTTTGTTCTCCCAGATAATAATTGACCTCCGGAGGATCATTCTCATTGATCACCGACAACAAAACTTGTTGCTCCGATGATTTTTGCCCATCGCTAACACGGATGATAAAGCTGTACTCACCCACCCAATCATTGCCTGCAACTCCAGTCAAAAGATGAGTAGCAGAATTAAACGTAAGCCATTCGGGTAACCCTTCAAAACTGAAGGTCACCTCGTCTCCTTCGCTGTCCTCAGCTTTTATGGCATAGACATAGACATCGTTTTGAAGAACATAATTCACCGGTTCGCTCACTATCTCAGGAGCATCATTGGCATCGGCCACCCTTAGCCGAAGCCCCTGTTCAAAAATAGCCCCTCCACTGTCGGTCACTTTTAGCAAAATGTTGTGATACTCCTGCTCCTCGTAATCCAACGCTTTTTTCAATACCAGACTATTGCCATCCACCTCAAAATAATCGTTTGAAGCATCGTTCATCCCATTACCCATAGCCAGACTAAACGTATGACTGTCTCCCGCATCCTGATCTTCGGCCGACAGGGTCCCCGCAACCGTATTCACACCCGTGGACTCACTCAGCACATTGGCCGACAATGACAAACCCGTGGGCGGATCATTCTCATCGGTAATATGAACAACCACATCCTCGGTGATCCGTGTCTCTCCATCCGAAACTTCCAGACGCAGCATCAAAGTATGCTCCAATTCATAATCGAATACCTTGTTGGTCAGTAGCGTCCTTCCGTTCAGTCTGAACTCATCGTTGCAATAGGTCTCCAAATCAACCTCCAGCGGAAGCGAAAACGAATATTCTTCGCTCGGATAACTTTCCGAATCAAAATACCCCACAATCGTATTCAGCGGCTGGTTCTCCGAAAGATGGTCCTCACTCAGGTAAAATGCCCCGGACCCAAGCTGATCACGGACCCTGATCTCAAAGCCCCGCGTAAATGAATTCCCCATTGAATCGGTCACCGCGATAAAAACAGAATACCTCATCTTCTCTTCCACCGGCTCAAGATCATCCAGGTACAATGCACCGTTCACGATCGAAAAATACCCGTTGTCAACTCCAAGCGTTTCGTGCGGCGATAAGGAAAAACCATGTCCGCTCTCCTGGTCCACATCTTGGGTGGTCAACGTTCCCACAAGCAGTGGCGGATCTTCTGTGCCCAGCACCAGCGTGCTGCTCAGTTCCAGACTGTGCGGCGGGTTTCCGTGGGTTTCCGTGCTGAGCACCAGCGAAACTTCAAGGCTTGCCCCCTGCGCGTCTTCAACACGAACACGGATATGGTATTCCGTGCCCTCCAGAAAAACCAATTGCGAGGCGGCAATCAGCTCATTGCCCTGGATCCGGAAATGTCTGTTGTCCCGGTCATTGCTCCCGTCGCCTTCCACCAGTGTAAATACATGATGATCATCCGGGTCGTCATCCAACGCGAGCAAATTCCCAATCACCGTGTTCGGTGAGGTATTCACCGGAGTATTTGCATTGGCAAGGGCAATATCCGTGGGGGGATCATTCTGATCCAGAATTTCAATGGTGAAGAACTTCTCCACAACGCCTCCTTTCTGGTCGTCGGCACGAACCTTGATCCGGTACGATGAGCGCTGCTCATAATCGAAAGGATTGCGCGACCTGAGCCCTGAACCGTCGATATAGAAATATTCATTCGCGGTCTGCGGTGCACTCACCAGGCTGTAGACATGCTCCTCCTCCGGGTTGGCGGTTACCGTACTAAAGGCACCGATAAAAGACATCGGATCGTTCTCCTCTTTCTGCTGACTGGTCAGCAGAATGTCGGTCGGGATGTCATTGGCCTCAGTGATGTAAACGGTATAAACCGTTGACGTGGAAAGATCGGCCGATTCAACCGTATATTCAACCGGAACCAGGAAATCGTGCGTGTTCACCCCACTGGTTTGCTCAACACCTCCCACATAGGCTTTAGCACCCTCCGAAAGGGTAAAGTTGGGGGTAATCCCCGTTAAATCTCCACTCCAGTGCTCCTCCAGGTAAACATTATTCCCCGAAATCACCGTCTCACCCTCCTGGTTGGGAATGGTGAACGATAACATGCGGGCATCACCGCCAAGCGTGCTGGCGGAGAAAATAAACGGATTACTCACAGAGCCGATGATATCATTCACCGTGAAATTGATGGTCTCTTTTACTGTAAACTCTTCATTTGCACTATCGTCATAAATTTTGAATGTTACTGTACCGGCTGGATCATTGCTGTAAACCATCAGAAAAACATAATAAGCATCGACCGCACTCACGTATTCCACCTTCGAAACACCCCGGCATTCTCCGTCAATAAAGGCTGCAATCACATCATCTTCATCGGTGGAAAAATAACCATCAGTGGTTATTTTTCCGGTGATAGTCATCGAGTAAACAAAATCACCTGGCTCTACATCCCAGTTTGGCTGGCCTTTGGTAATCATTCCCCAAAAGGAAAACAGAGCGGTAATAAAAATGGAAAAAATTATTTTTGTATTCATGATTAGCCTTTTTTACCTTGTTTTCGAAATTTTTATGGTTTCCACTGCCCCGCCTGAAACAAAACGTATGTAATATATCCCGGGAGATACATGCCCTCCCTTTCCATTCCGCCCGTCCCAGACCGCCGTATTCACACCGCTGACCGGATAATTATCGTAAATACGTTTTACCAGAGCTCCTGAGGTACTGACGACATCAATGGTAACATTACTTCCGGTGCCTGAAAACTCAACATTCACCTGACTGTTAAACGGGTTAGGATAACACCGCAGGAAGGAATTGCTTCCAAATGCACCATTCCCTGTCAGAACCTCTTTCAGTGTAAGATCAACCGGTTCACGGGTGGTTCCGTAGACAGCATCCTGCACAAAGGGTTTGGTTTCCTCAATGCGATAGGTCTTTCCGGTCATGCCGTCAAACAGGCGAAAATCAATCCTTTGCTCCCCGCTGTTACTGCTTACGTTCAGGAAGAAGGGATTGTACCCAATACCACTATCCATAACAGGAGCAACAAATCCATGGCACTCGTTGTGGATAAATGCTCCCAGGACCATTTCACTGTTGATGGTTACATCGGGGGTCTGGCTCACATCCAGACGTCCTATGAGAGAAAGGTTATTGGCATACTTCGACAAATCATTTTTCCATCCCAGGGGCGGCGATGCTTCACTGGCAATCTTCGCTCCCTTGAAAACAGTGTTGTTAGGATAGGTAAGCGTAGCCGGGGCATCTACCTTCAGCATATATCCCAACCCGGGTTTCATCACGTCGAGGGAACCCAGCCAGCCGACCCGTGGATCGTACATGGAAAAGGCATACTGACTTTTTATGATCTCGGAGGGGTTGGCCACATAAAGCCGCAATGCATCGTTCACATCCATTGCCAAATCAGACAGGTAGCCAATATGGTTCCATCCTGCAGTCAGCTCAATGGGGTTTTCTTCCGGTACCAGGGATTCCCCACTGTAAATGATGGTATCATTGCTGCTGATTTTCATCTGATACATTTGACGGTTATCAATGGAATCGATTCCTCCGACAACCCAGCCAGTCATCATATCAAAGGTATTAAAACCGCCTCCGTGGGTTTTGATCTGATCGTTTTGCTCCGGCTCAAGCGAGGCAAAAAAGGAGTTCAGGTTATCTTGACTGGAGGCTAACTTATTAAATGAAACCCAATTCCATCCTTTGGCCAGAGGAATGTATTGCCGTTGCAAACCGGTTGCTTCAAAGAGTACCGGATCGATGGTAGTCCCCACCACGCCATTGGGCACAAAGGAAATATCAAAGGGTTTTACATTATCCAAAATCTGACCTGCACTGGCATCCCAAATGCGGAATTCCAATTCTTCCCCATTGACATTCCCGTAAACATTCAGGAACACCAAATAGGAATCAAACTCTTCCAGGTAACGCACATTCGCAACTCCCCGGATGGTATCGTCCACAAAGGCGGCTACCAGATCATATTCATCTGTTGAAAGCACATCCTCAATCTTCACCCTGCCCACCATGTTCATGGTATATTCAAACTTCGCAGGATTTACCTCCCAGTCAGGAGGGGTTTTGTATACCCTCACCGCTAACGGCAATTTCTCATCAAAGCCGTTTTCGGTGCGTAGTATGATATCCTCGTCATACTCCCCGATGTTCAAAGCAGGATTGATGGTAAAGGTGATGGGAAGCGACGATTCAGGGTTGATAACACCGGAAGAGGGATTGGCCGTCAGCCATGGGGGCAGGTTGGCAATCGTAAATCCGATTTGTTGTCCTCCGGTGTTCTTTATAGTTGAAACAAACTCAAATGGTTTGTAAATCTCCTTGGTAAAAAACCTCCGCTCGTCTTCCCAGCGAACCTGGTTCCGGTGAACGTAGGCTGTCCAGGTGACAGGCGATGCCATCGGGTTTCCATATTTATCTTCCACTCCTTCTACGGTTATTTCAATAATGTTCTTTTCTAATTGCGGATAGAGATAGGATTTGGGATTGATGATAATTTTATCCTCCGAAGCCACATAATCATAGGCAATGCTTTGCACCGGTCTCACATCCTTCATATTGGGTGCATCGGTGGTATAAGCATCACCCACACAGGCCTCGGCATCGGTAGCATTCACATCGGTCATGAAATTTTCCAGTGTTGGGTTTTGGTGCATCACGCCCAGGTTGTCTTCGTAATACCCTTCAAAGGGAAGATACACCTGTAAGCCAATTTCATCGCCATGGAGCTTGGAATTCATGTCCATACGAATCTGGGTTGTGGTTTTGGCCAGGTTCCAGAGACGGAACTCATCCAGCTTTCCACTGTAATACCAGTCGCTTCCGGTGCCGCTTATATTGTCCCATTTGCGGGCCCCGAGCGCCATCTTACCCCCCGAGATGCCCCCGAGAATACTGTTCTCCTGTTCATTTTGCGGTTCGCCATCAATGAAAGCCGTAACATTGCCCCGTCGACGAACAACCAGTGCAAAATGATGCCAGGTGTTGTCGAAATAATCTACCGAGGTGGCTTCAAAAAGATTCCCCTTGCTGGCCACCCATATCTTACCGTCGGGAGAAGCCAAAACAGTCAGGGCCTTTTCCATCAACCCCTCACTTTCATTTCCGTCGCCTTTCTGATTGGAGAAGAGCGCAACGGTATCAGAAGGGTTATTATCTTTAAACCAAAATTCCAGGGTGTAGTCCATTTCCGGAATAATGCTGAAGTAACCAGTGTAGAATTCCAGACAATTATTCCCCGAAAAATCCCAGGAAGAACCGCCGGGATAAACTTCCCATGGAGCATACACCTCCATGTGGCGATTGGCTGCCTTATCGATGGCCAGTTCACCAAAAGCCTCATCGAGGGGCCAGTAACCATAAAGTCCCACTTCGTTCCCGGAAAGAGCAGTGTACTGATTGGCATACACATCACCATTGGAAAGGTATTTGGACCATATCCGCAATTCATGGATACTTCCTGCAAAATAATCCTCTCCTGTCACCGAAGACTTTCCGATATATATCTTACCGGAGTTATTGTACGTGACACTTACACTCCGCCTTTCAAGAATGATTTTATCGTTCTGATAAATAAATATATCGCCATTGGCATAATCAAATACATAAGCCATGTGTTGCCATTGATCCGAAGGCACTGCCGGAGAAAACTGGAAGGAAGCTTCTGAAACCACATTCCCGATTTTAAAGTAGGTTTTGTCTCCCTCCATCAATCCGATTTCAAGGTTGGTCTCCGGGTCATTCCCCTGAGATAATATGACCGCATTGTTGTAATCATCCGGTCTCACCCAGAATTCAATCGTAAAGGATTTATCGTTAAAGGATATCCCCTCGGGAATCGCAGCGTAATCTCCTGCCCCGTTGAGGCGGATATAGGCTTCGTGTTTCAGTTCAAAGTAATTGAGTGTTCCTTTAACATCGAAGTTGAACTGGTTCAACAATCCGCCCTCAATGGGTTCATTGTACTGAACACTAATGTTTTCATCGATATTGAGGATGCCGTCGGCAGGCTGGGGTGTTCCAAACACCTGAGGACGCTGTCCGTCGAGAATCCCCGAAAGGATGATGGACTCGTTTTCCGAACCATCAGAACATTGGGATACTACCCGGATATCGTAAGCCCTGTCTTTAAGCGTAGTCATATCCCAGTCGAAGGCCACAAACGACTGATCATTGATCAGCAGGGTGTCCAGTACCTCGTCCTTATTAGCCAGAGCAGGATCGTTCACAAAATATTTCCCCGGAATCCAAATACTTCCGGAGGTAGGTTTGTATTCAAAACGGAAACTCTCAAAAGAACTGTGCCCTAAATTGTAATCACCGATGCGTACGGTCATGGTATCATTGTCCTGAACATTCACCACCCAGTTATCGAGCGGTTCAAGAATTTCCACATTCGTACAGGCCGGCTGGAAGCTGGCTGACAAATAAACGGTATCGGAAATGTCAGGGATAAAATCGGTAGGATCGTACTGACAGGTTGAGTGAATCACAATTCCAATGCTGTCGTATTCCATCACCGACGGATCGGTAGGAGAAATGGACAGCACCTTGGTAACGGTTGTATTGGCTGGCACCAGGATGGTTTTGTTTGCGGTGGCACCGTCTATTCTGACAGCCGCCCCGTTTGGATTGGTTTTTTCATCCACACTTACGGTATACCATTGGTCATCGCCACTCTCGGTATTATTGGAAAGCCTGATGTTAAAAAAAGCCTGGTCGGTAACCGGAACCTGGTAAACTTCCCTCGGTTCCGCGGTTATCTCCGGTTTCTCCCGCTGAAGTGTCGGCTTGTGGAAAACCACTGAATCACCCTGTGCATCGCGATAAAAGAAGGTGTGCTCCAATCCCTGATAAGGACACATGGTTTGGCCTCCAAGGGTGGAAAAAATGGGACTTGAAATATTGAAACTGGAAACCCGGATATCCCCCGGACTAAAACGCTCTCCTACCTCTTCCACATCATCCTTAAAGCTGACATAAGGGATATAGGATAAACCTGCAGCAATAGCCATGGTGGTTGCTCCAGCCACAATGGGGATGCCCCCGCCTGCATTATAAGATGCAGCAGCAGCTACCGAAATAGCACCTCCTACCAGAGCAACACCCTGCCCCAGAATGCCGAAATCAAAATTTGCCGGCATATCCATTTTGGTTTCCTGCAAATCGTTGGCATTAAAGATTCCACTTTCAGGACGGCGGTAAACATTCAGACTGTAATAGTCTCCTGCATCGCCATCATCAAGGGTATATCCATATTCCAGAGACTGTTCAAACCCTTCTCCGGCACTTACCCCCAGCGAATGGGATATGCTCAGTTCCCCGGTGGCAACAACACCAGTCCGGTTAAAGGTAAACCCCACCGAACCCTGAGCACCAAAATGCATATTCTTGGTTCGCGATTCTTCTCTGTTGTAAGCAATGGTCTGGGTTTCTCTCCGGGTGATTGAGCCAACGCCTCCATCAAAAGAGATATTCCGCTCCAGCGTGTTATTCTCTATCGCCATTGCCTTTTCGGCCTCGTTCAACCGAATGGCATCAATCCAAATTCCAATTTGCGAATTGTAGTACCGGATGGAATCTACCTCATAAATGGTATCATTCTGAAGGTTGTTTAAATCTTCGATGGTTTGCTGTTCAGGTCTGAATGAATAACTGACCATGCTGTCGGTATCACTCATTCTATAATAGCCGTAAACAATGGTATCCCCTCCGGAAACCTCCACATCGTAACTGTGTGCCACCCCGTAACGAAGGTCTGATTCAGGAACATGTGTTTCATACTTCAAACTGCCATCGGAACGCTTTGCCGTTAAAAACAGGTTATTTCTCCGGCTTTCCAGTTCGGGAAGCAGTTTATTGATGATGTGCGCCTGTGTATATTTAAAATACGTGTCGGAGTTATCCGGATTCATCACAAACCCTTCAACAATACCAAGGGTAAATTGAGTATCTTTCAATTCAGAACCATCCAAAGCAATGATTCCATTATCGGTGGCTAAATCATAAGGAACAACCTTCAGGTGGTCTGTTTCGCCATAGAAATAGTTGTAACTTTTTCCGATGTAGATATCGGCCATTGATCCAACCATACCCGGGTCTGAGCTCGTTTCCACCCTTTCAGAAAATTCGTAAGACTGCACATACTCTCCGCTCTCGTTTACAGTAGTGGAAAAAGAAAGACCTGTTTTTCCCGAATTTTTGGTATCCGTTTTTATCACCGGACCAGCCAGCCCTCCGCCGGCAGCAACCTCTACACCGAGTAAAATTTCAGCACCAAAACCAGAACCATTGTCAAAATCGGTGGAAAAACTTGAACTCACAGAGTAACTGGACCCTTTCTCAATATAGGCCGAAGAATTTGTCCCCGGAGGGTCACGTAGGATAATCTCAGGAACCTGAGGACCTTCAGTATAAAAATTATTCCCTTTGGGCCGCTGACCAGTAATATAAGCCCGGTATATTTCACCGCCCGGTTCCCACGCAAAGGTATTCCCGTCAACCGTAACATTGATCTGCATCGTTTTGGTAAACGAAGTTTTGTCATCTTCACTTTTGGTAATGTTGGGAAGGCCCACTTTGAAGGTATCCACTACCGTGCCATCCATATCAGGAGTTAACCGGTACGTTTTGACCTGATTGTCAATCGCCAGATCATTGATAATCCGGATTTCTGCTTCCTTAATCGACTGGTACGTATTTTCCCCGGTGTCGAAATTCTCGTAGGATTCAAATACCGAAATTTCAGAAGAATAATCTTTCATCATCTGAAAAACAGGATACCTGAAATGATCAGCAACTGTTAACGTCTGATCATTCCCTGTGCTGGGATCAACATAGGTCATCTCCTGTTCCCCATAGAATAGAACTGAATCATTGGCATTGGTAACACTGATCTCAGGAGGGGTTTGGTATATGTAATTTAACTTCAGATGATAGGGAATCGAATCAATGGCATTCCCACTTTCATCGCGCAACACTTCATGTTTTTGGGTAAGGTTACCCGATAAATCGATTACACGGGTACCAAAAAAGTTTTTAACATCATTGAATGCATCGTTATCCACATCAATATCAACAATGGAAAATTTTTCGGGTATCAGTTTGGCAACAAATTCACCTGAAGTTTCTGATGTGTAAATATAGGTATAGTTATCCTCCCTGTTCATACGGTGCTGGATATCCTGAAAGGTGGTATCCCCGGACTCATTGATTTCGGTGGCCACGGTATAGGCAACCGTATCAAACCCCGTCTTGGTATTTTTAAAGGTCATATCCGAAAAGGAGTCATGGGTAAGCATAATGGTGGCCTTCCCGATATTGTTCTCCGATTGGTCAAAACCCATGGGGATGGGATTGCTTCCGGTACCTCCGATAACACGCCCCACCACCGTTACCAGAGTGGTATCAATAAAAGGCTGTCCAAAAGTAAGGTTTTGGTTAAAATTGTGCCGGATAATCGAATCGGGAAGGGCCAGCGTCCCCCGTCAGCAAAAGAATGCCCGTCTTTTCTCAGACTAATGTAATGACTTCCGATGGGAACCTGAATTTCAAATTCCCCTTTTTCATTGGTTACTTCCGGTTTGTTATCGGGGCCAAAAACCATCTCACCATCCACTAAAATATAAACCCCCTCAACGCCAAGTGTGGTGTTGCGGTAAACCACCGAACCATTCACTTTAAACGATGAAATATCCGTAAAATCAATGTTGTTGTGCACCTGAGATTCATCACTCAGAAACAGGGTTTTACTTGCAGGGTTAAACTCATGAGGCGAGAGCATGGGAACAATATTGAATGAAGAACCATCGGTTAAATAGGGAATACCAGTAATCAGGTAATCTCCGTTCTCATCGGTCAGTCCCCTGAACCAAAGCTGCTGCTTCTCCGGAACAACAGAAGAATAGGAACAATCAACCAATGTTCCATGGTTCTCATTAAAGGTTAAATCCGATTTGGAAATATCGAAAAAAACGTCGATGGGAATATTTTCATTTAAACGGTAATATCCCAACAAGTCATTGTGCCGGAAGGAGATGTACCGGTTGAAATCATTGCTGATGGTTGCAGAATCAAGTGCCGTTTTCCAAAGCCGGATTTCATCAATATAACCTGATAAATAATCGGATCCATTCCATCTCCCGATAACCAGCGGGGAATTATTGGATGCGGGGGAGGCCACATTTGTCTTTGTCCGGACCAATTCCCCGTCCAGATAGAGGTGGCTTGAGCTACCGTCGAAAACAGCAGTAATGTGGACGAATTTATCCACAGGCATGGTAAAGGAATAAGTCAATACATCGCCGCCAACAGAAAATTCAAAAGCACTTCCGGTATAATCCAACTGATATTGGCTGCCTTTGTTGAAAATGGAGCTGCTTTGAATGGCACTCATTCTCACATAGGCCTGAAAAGTAAATGCATCCTGGATTTCAAATGAGGAATTGTGGGGTATTTCCATATAGGAGCTATACCCGTTCAGCGCCATGCTGGAAGTTTCCAGCAATTCACTGCTTTCAGCAGTCACGGTAATTCCTTTCACCGGTTCTCCGGAACCGTAAGTGATTTTTCCGCTCACCACTCCGGCAGGGTTCTGAAAACCGATATCGGCAATCACATTACTCCATACCGAAAGGGTGTCGCATAATCCTTCCGCTTTAATGGAGTATTCATACACCACGCCGTTTTCCGCATATTCATCTTCGTAAGAAGCAAGTGCACCGTCTAAAGTGGCCAGCAAAGTGGAGTCATTGCTGCCGTATACCTTCCGGTATATATAATAGGAATTGATTTGGTTCCGGTTGTTGTTGTCCCACTCCAACCTTACAACATCGGGGAAAAACCCCTTGGAAGTCTTGAAAGAACCTTCGGGAAAAGTATTACTCAGGTCGGGAGACAATATAACATCCCCGGAAGAAACCTTATTGGAAGAGCCGCAATTGTTCACTGCCTCTATTTCATATTCATAAGGAATACACAACTGAGCTTTATCATCTTCATGCACCTCAGTATCCGCATCCACTTCAAATTCATTGGTGACCCCGGTGTTCAGATTGGTTCGGGTTACCACAAACTTCTCCTCATTGAACGAATTGTCATTCCAGGTAATTTGCACGATATTCCCCAAAAGTGAATATTGCACATTCGACGGATCGGCAGGTGCTGCAGGGGCTACCCCGCTAGCAGGGGTGGAATAAGTTCCCCAGTCACCACAATCGTTCCTGGCCCTCACCCGGTAATAGTAGGTCGTATTTTGGGCAGGCGGCGTGTCTTCGTAATAGTTGCGATCACCAGGAACAGTACTGCTTAAAGTGGTATATCCCCCCCCCGAACTGGTACTCCGCTGAATTTGAAAGTTATCCGGCGTTTCACTTGTCCATTGCCAGTCTATTTTGATGGTGCCGTCGCATAAATCGGAGGAAGCGATAACGTTCGTCGGAGCTTCAGGCCGTGGCTTTGAATTCCCGGCAACCTCCATGGAATATTCACCATAATTGGTCACACTGTTATAGCTGGTCAACATTCGAACGGAGAAATCATATTCCGTTCCGTCAGCCGGACTATTCCATGTATAACTCCTGGATGACGTAGAGCCAAGGTAAAATCCGTCCCGGTAAATATAATAGGAATTCGAACCATTTGAGCGGGTATTGGAAGGTTCATCCCATGACAATTCAATCCTGTTACACAAACCTCTGGAAGCCTGCAAATTACCAGGACCTTTGGGTTTGTAAAAGGTAAAGGAAAAATTATCCTTCACCGTCCCTTCCTCCCTCCACCGAAAAGAAACCGGAGAATTATAAACACCGGTGGGAGACCTTCGTATTCTCAATCTCGTTACATATTCCCTGTAGCCATCTGCATCCACATCTACCCGACCACGATCAATATGATCAATATACCATTCGGCATAATCCTGACTATACCAGTTTTTGCCATCGCTATCTGTGTAATGCCGGTAATGCCAGATGGTTTCCCATTCCCCTTCATTGTTGACCTGAAGGTAAAGATTATGATCAATCTCAGTGCCCCCGTCATAGCGCTCAACATCAATGGTAACATATCCATCAGTTGTATTCTGACTCACCAGGTGCCAGTCATGAGGATCAAACTCCAGGGCTTTTGCAAAAAATCCCGAAAAAAGAAAAAGAAAACTTAAAAAAAATAGCTTGCGAATGCTGGAAGTAAAATTTTTCATATGCTTGCTTTTTTATAATTATTTATCAATCTTACCCTTTCGAATTAAGACCATTTTTTTCAAAAAAGTGGCCGCTGAAAATAATATAATTGTTATTTGCAATCTTGAAAAGTTATTCCAAAACAAATAATTTTTTGAATCTAATTCACTCTAAAACGATAAACACTAAAAATCAACTATTTACCAAAAAAACTTCTGCATTTTTGAAATCTTTATACGAATCCGGCTGCAATTTAGGATATTCATATAATAATATCCTAATATTTTTTGACCTTTTTCTTATAAATATTATCTTTCTCCCCTTTACCAAAAGAAATTTAGCGTCACAATTTTATAAATCTTCTGTATTAAAATCCTATTTATTAAAAATAGCAATTTAAACAGATAAAAAAAAATAAATCTGAAATTACGAATCAACAATACGAAAGAATACTGAATATTTTTATAGAGCAGATGAAAACAATGATAACTAGTATAATGTCACATATACATTGACGTATAAATTTGATGATAATCTGAAGATATTCAATAACTTAGCTGGAAAAATAACGGCTATGAACACCTACAAAGTAACTTTTACCAAGGAAGAAAGAGATCAATTAATGACAATTACGCGCTCAGGAACCCATGCTGCTAAAAAAGTGATGCATGATAATTTTGGCACTCATACGCCCGGAGCATTATACGAACGTTCGAGCCGGAAGAGGCTAAACGGATATGGGACAGATTTGAATTTGTTTACACCCCGAAACAGGGCAGTTGGCTTAATATGGCCGAAATAGAGCTCAATGTCTTAAACAATCAATGCCTTGGAAGAAGAATTATCAAGGTTGAAACAGTCAGAAATGAAGTAATAGCCTGGGAAAATGATAGAAATAATTTGTATAAGAAGATTAAATGGCAGTTTACCACAATTGATGCTCGTGTTAAATTGATTCAACTTTATCCGTCATACCATAGTTGACATGATACTAGAGATTTTTTTTCACAGAAAACAAGAAAAGGATGGTCACAATGGAATTTTAAAAAATATCCTCAGGCAGATTCCTGCCGATGAGCACGATTTCAGACAGACAATTCCCGATTAAGTGATCGCTTTCGGTCAATTCAAAGCTCCCTCCTACCCCTTGCAGGATGGTTTCATACAACTCATCTTCAAAACAGAGAATGCCCTTGATTCGGTAGATTTCATTTTTGTAAACATCGAGGTTGTATTCCAGTTTACGGACAAATTCTTCCTTAATGAGTGCCCCGTTCACCGTTATTCTCCTGGATTCGATTCCGTAATGCAGGTGTTCGGCAGAAGAAATTTCCCCAAAAGGGGCAATGGAATTCATGTTTTTCACTCCCAGGTGCCCGGAAAAAGTGATATCATCGCTAAAAAATAATGGAATCAGGGGATTCAGCGCCTGAATATGATTTTGAAACGCGCTCTTTTTTTGTTCAGTCAGTTTTTCAGCCTTGGTAATGATAACCTCATCGGCAACAGCGATCTGCTTATGAAGGATTTTTTGCTCCGGATGGCCTTCAAAATGAAGCGCATCCACCAAACAAAGACAGCCGTTCCATGAATAAATGTCTCTTAGTCCGGGATCACGGAAAAAAGGCTGAATAACAGAAACGGGATCTGCAATTCCGGTGGTTTCAATCAACAGGTGTTCCACGTTGGGAAACCGTTCGGCAAGTTCCTGAAGAACACCCTCATATTCATTAGTAATGGTACAGCAAATACACCCCTGCTTTAATTCAAACAAGTGGCCAACATCCAGTCCGCGAATCAAGCTGGTATCAATGGAAACATCACCAAATTCATTTTCCACCAGGGCAAACTGTGTTTCGGGATGTGCTTTCAAAATGCGGTTAATAAAGGTGGTCTTACCGGACCCCAGAAAACCGGTAACAACAGTAACGGCTATTTTTTCCCGGTGTTTTTTCCCCATAACTCCATTTTAGCCAAAAACTCCAAACAAATTTAATATGACAAGAATCAGCGCAGCCATCAAAACATAACGCACATACCGGGCACCTCCCTTAACCGTAAAATGGGCTCCAAGCCAGGCTCCAACCATATTGCCTGCGGCCAGGATTAGCCCTGCCAGCCAGTTTACCTGCCCGTGAACCATAAAGATACCGAGCGTAAAAACGGTATAAATCAATACAATAAATACCTTAACGGCATTTGCTTTTACCAAATCATAGCCACTGCCTAGCACGAGGCCCGCCAGAAGAAAAAACCCGACACCCATCTGTATAAATCCGCCATAGAGACCGATGAAGAAAAAAATGATGTATTGAAAAAGGGTAGGTTTTGAATCCACTTCTCCGGCATGCTCCTTCACCCAGACATCGGGTTTGGCCACAACGATGAGCAGCATCAGGACCATAAGGCCGGCAATAATCTTTTCGAGCAAGCGGGGATCAATCTCAACGGCAAAAAAAGCTCCGGCCAGGGCACCTCCAACAGCAGGTATAACAAGGTGCGAATCTGTTTTTATATTGAAAACCTTCTTTTGACGGAAGGTATTCACTCCAATCACATTCTGAAGCAATATGGCAATCCGGTTGGTCCCGTTGGCCACGTTAGCCGGAAGTCCCAGAAACATGAGTACAGGCAATGCCAGCATAGAACCCCCGCCAGCGGTTGTATTAATAAAACCCGCTGCCAGGCCGGTTCCAATAAGTGCGGGTATGTAATACCATTCCATTAAATTGGGCCGTCCTTCAAATTCAGTTTACGTTAAAAACACAGGGCTGTTCAATCAATAGGCAAAAAGCGGATAATCGTGCATCATTTCATGTACTTTTTCCCCCACTGCCTTAAGGGTATTTTCATCTTCGATGTTTCCGATCACATCGTCGATCAACTGGGCAATCAACGGCATGAGGTCTTCCTTCACCCCACGTGTAGTAATGGCCGGGGTACCCAGACGGAGTCCTGAGGTCTGGAAGGGTGAACGGCTGTCGAAAGGCACCATATTCTTGTTTACGGTAATATCAGCTTGTACCAGAGTATTTTCCACCTGTTTACCGGTTATCCCCGGATATTTTGTCCGCAAGTCAATCAGCATGGAGTGATTGTCGGTCCCCCCGGAAATAACATGATAGCCCATATCCATAAAGGCCCTGGCCATGGTTCGTGCATTCTTAACGACTTGTTCCTGATATTCCTTAAATTCAGGAGCCAGGGCTTCACCAAATGCTACTGCCTTTGAGGCGATCACATGTTCCAGCGGTCCCCCCTGCTGGCCGGGAAAAACAGCGGAATCAAACAAAGATGACATTTTCCGGATCACTCCTTTACGGGTTGCGATGCCCCATGGATTTTCAAAATCTTTGCCCATGAGTATAATCCCTCCCCTTGGGCCGCGCAATGTCTTGTGGGTCGTAGAAGTAACCACATGCGCATATTTTACCGGGTTATCGAGCAATTCAGCAGCAATCAATCCGGCGGGATGGGCCATATCAACCATCAAAAGAGCTCCCACACTATCAGCAATAGCACGCATCCGCTCATAGTCCCATTCACGGCTGTAGGCCGAAGCTCCACCGATAATCAATTTGGGTTTATGTTCCCGGGCAAGGGCTTCCATCTCCTCGTAATCAACTAATCCCGAATCTTCTTTTACACGGTATGCCACGGGGTTGTATAAAATCCCGGAAGAATTTACGGGAGATCCGTGGGAAAGGTGGCCCCCATGCGACAAATCAAGGCCAAGAAAAGTATCTCCGGGCTTTAAAATCACACTCAATACAGCCTGATTGGCCTGAGCTCCGGAATGGGGCTGCACATTTGCCCATTCTGCATGATACAACTCTTTTATCCGTTCAATGGCGAGCTGCTCGGTTTGATCTACAAACTGACACCCCCCGTAGTACCGGCGCCCAGGGTATCCCTCAGCATATTTGTTGGTCATGACCGATCCCATGGCCTCCAATACCTGATCGCTTACAAAATTTTCAGATGCAATCAACTCAATTCCGTTTAGCTGACGCTCGCGTTCTTTCCGGATAATATCAAAAACCGTTGTATCTCGTTTCATCTCCATATTATTTATTGCTGTCAAAGGTAATACATTTTAAACCGTCATTTTGTTGAGAAACCCGGGAAAATCTCATTATTTTTGAACATTTAACAGCAGGGGATCTTTAGATCAAAAATAAAGGTCACCGCTAAAAACAAATAGAATGAACGAAAAAACCGGAAAAAGACCCGCATTTTTGAGTGCTTTGTGCATTCTCACCTTCATTGGTAGCGGAGTGGCATTCCTGGCTTATTTTGCAGCCGCCCTCTTTTTTGATAAAACGCAGGAAATCATCATCCGGCTATCTTCCTGGCATTCAGCGGCAGCTGTTTCGCCTCTTTTTTTCACCATCCTGATGACCCTTTATGCCCTTTCCCTGACAGGAGCTATCCGCATGTGGAAGTTACACCGCGACGGCCTCTTTCTTTACCTCTTTTCCCAATTGGCTATTCTTTTTCTTCCCGCTCTCTGGATCGACTGGCAGGCTTTTTCGGTGACCAATGCCATTTTCACGCTGATATTCATTGTGGGTTATGGAGTTCACCGAAAATGGCTGAAATGAAAGAAAATCTCCGGAATTATTCCAAACACCCATCAGAATCAATTGTTAAGAATGACGATATGCAAACAAGAACCATCCTTTTCGAAAAACGCCCTGCCGGAAGACCAACTTCTGAATGTTTCAGTTTCGAAGAAGTTTCGGTACCCGCTCCGGAAAACGGTGAAATCCTCCTTAAAACACATTATGTTTCTGTAGACCCCTATTTACGCGGTCGAATGAACACCACCAAATCGTATGTAGCTCCTTTAAAAACCGGAGAGCCCATGCATTCCGGGGTTGTCGCCGAAGTGATCGAATCCCGGAATTCTGCATTCAAACCCGGCGAT
Organism: uncultured Tangfeifania sp.; assembly: GCA_964436325.1. GTDB lineage: Bacteria > Bacteroidota > Bacteroidia > Bacteroidales > Prolixibacteraceae > Tangfeifania. Next base: position 15,512 of record CAYTDH010000006.1, on the reverse strand, counting down.
TTTGTTTCAGGAACCCTGAACTGGTCAGAATATCAAACCAGCAAAGGGAAAGGCTTAACCCGTGTTGATCCGGAAGTTGCTCCTTTGTCAGCCTATCAGGGAATACTGGGCATGCCTGGTTTAACAGCCTATCTGGGACTTTTGGAGATCGGCCGCCCCCGGAAGGGTGAGACCCTCGTAGTTTCAGGTGCTGCAGGGGCCGTTGGAAGTGTCGCTGGTCAAATCGGAAGAATGATGGGATGCCGGGTGGTTGGTATCGCCGGAAGCGACCAAAAAACTGAAATGCTAAAAACAACCTTTGGCTTCGACGAAGCCATTAACTATAAAACAGCTAAAAACATCCGGAAATCCATCGCAAAAGCCTGTCCCTCAGGAGTAGATATTTACTTCGACAATGTGGGAGGCGAAATATCTGACGGCGTTATCATGAATATCAACACTTTTGCCCGGATCATTATTTGCGGGGCCATTTCGCAGTACAACGAAACACGCATCACCACAGGTCCGCGGTTGCAATCGGTTTTGCTTGTCAACAGAGCACTTATGCAGGGATTCATCGTCCATGATTTTGCTCCAAAGTTTCCTGAAGCCATTCAAAAACTGACCACATGGTTCCAGGAAGGAAAACTGAAAAACCAGGAAACCATCGTGGAGGGATTTGAAAAAATCCCTGAAGCCTTTATGGGGCTATTTGATGGTGTCAACAAAGGCAAAATGATGGTACACGTTTAAATCTCCAGTAAAAGACGCCCGGGTTCCTGGCCGCCGGTAAACAGGCGGTCGGGGTTTTCGAGCATCTCCTTAATTTTAACCAGGAACCCCACCGAATCCTTGCCATCAATGATACGGTGATCATATGAGAGGGCAATGTACATCATGGGCCGGATAACCACTTCCCCGTTAACAGCAACCGGTCTTTCCACAATATTATGCATGCCGAGAATCGCCGATTGGGGTGGATTGATGATAGGTGTGGAAAGCAAAGAGCCAAAAACCCCTCCGTTGGTAATGGTAAAAGTTCCTCCGCTCAGTTCTTCAACTGAAATTTTTTTATTGCGGGCTTTCTCTGCCAACTCTTTGATTTCGAGTTCTATCTTGGGAATGGTTTTGCTTTCAGCATTACGCACCACAGGAACCATAAGTCCTTTAGGAGTAGATACGGCAATTCCCACATCCACAAACCGGGGTGCAAGAATTTCATCCCCGTCAATCTGGGCATTCACCATAGGATGAAAATCCATAGCAAGGGCCACAGCTTTGGTAAAAAAAGACATAAACCCAAGCTTAAAGCCATGTTTCTCCACAAACTGAGGCTGGTACTTTTTCCGCATAGCCATCACACTACTCATATCCAGCTCATTGAAAGTGGTGAGCATCGCGGTTTCATTTTTCACCGAAACCATGCGCTCGCTCAGTTTCCGGCGCAGCGAAGTCATTCGTTTCCGGTCAACTTCACGCGAAATGGTGCGGGAAGGAACTGGAGGCTCTCCTTTCTGCAGACCGGGAGCATTCCCACTGGCTTCCACCTCCTTTTTGCCCAGTCGCTTGAGTCCGTTGATAACATCCTCTACCGATAATCCTTTCTCTTTCATTAATGCCTTTGCAACAGGGGTTACCTTAACCTGATCATACTCCTCCGGCTTTTTCACATCTTCTTCCGGCGTTGACTGCTTTTCTTCAGCCGGAGATTCAGCCTCTTTCTTTTCAGCAACCGGCATGTCCATTTCTTCGTCGTTTGTTTCCTCCTCCTTTTTTGCCTCCGGAGCAACGCTGGTATCAATGGTGCAAACCACAGCGCCAACTTCAATCACTTCGCCTTCTTCGGCCTTTAGTTCAACTTTCCCGGCGTCACTGGCAACAATGGTCAGAGTGGCTTTGTCGGATTCCACTTCGGCAATTTCCTGGTCTTTTTCCACAACTGCACCGTTTTCCACGAGCCAACTGCCAATTTCAACTTCGGTTATCGATTCTCCCGGACTGGGAACTTTCACTTCTACTATCATTGTTTCGATTTTTTTATTTATTCAGGGTCAGGAAGGAATAACTTCTTTCTCGGGAAACAGGGCATCCAGCATTTCTTGCAGACTTTGCCTGTGCTTCTCCATCAGTCCCGAGGCCGGACTGGCACTCTCCGGGCGAGATACAAGCTTAAACCCGGCTCCCCCAAGAGTACGGTTTATCATGGGCCATGCACCCATATTTTCAGGTTCATCCTGGGCCCAAATCAACTGGGTGTGGTTGTATTTTTTTAAAATTCCTTCAATCTGGCCGGCAGGTAAAGGATATATTTGCTCAAGCCGCACTATGGCAACGTTGGTAATTCCCTTTTCCAGCCGGTATTTGGAAAGGTCGTAATACAACCTCCCGGTAGTAAAAATAAGCTTTTCAACCAGGGCTGTATCGGCGTATGGGTCATCAATAACTTCCTGAAAAGCTCCTGTGGCTAACTCCTCCACTGTTGAAGTAACCTGGGGGTGACGAAGCAGGCTTTTCGGGGTAAAAACCACCAGGGGAAGCCGGGTTTTCATCTTCACCTGCCGCCGCAACAAATGAAACATATTTGCGGGTGTAGTTGGCACCACAACCTGCATGTTATCATGGGCCACCTGCTCCAGAAACCGCTCAATACGGGCACTGGAGTGTTCTGGTCCCTGCCCCTCATATCCATGGGGCAGTAACAATACCAGGTTATTCATCAGCCCCCACTTTTCGAAAGCTGAAGTAAGATACTGATCGATGATAACCTGGGCAACATTATGAAAATCGCCAAATTGTGCCTCCCAAATGGTCAACCCATCGGGCTGGGCCAGGGCATATCCGTATTCAAACCCCATTACTGCATACTCCGATAGCAGCGAATTGTAAACATGAAAAGGCGCCTGATCGGGAAAAACATTTTTCAGCGGGAAATACCTTTCATCGGTTCCTTCCACCACAAAAGAGGCATGCCGGTGGGCAAAGGTCCCTCTTTCCGTGTCCTGGCCGCTCAAACGAACAGGGTGCCCTTCGCTAACAAGAGAACCGTAAGCCAGTAATTCAGCCATGGCCCAGTCTAGCCGGTCGTCAAGCATCATCATCCGTCTGTCGGAAAGAATGCGGTGGACTTTCTTGAAAAATTCGAGATCACCGGGAAGGGTATTGATTTTTTCAGCGATTTCAATCAACCACTCCTTTTTGAGACCCGTATCCACTTTTTCATCCAGAATATTTGGTTGCGGTATTTTAAAAGGAGCATATTCATTCATCAGGAATTTCCTGATCTTCAGTTTTTCAATCTTCTCGGAAGCGGTGTACTTTTGGGCGAGAAATTCATCAAACTCCTTAATCGCTTTTCGCGCATCCTCCCTGCTCATTATGCCAAGTTCATTTAGCTTCTCGGAATAAATATCCCGCGGATTGGGATGTTTTGAAATGGCCTTATAAAGCATCGGCTGTGTAAAACGGGGTTCATCCCCTTCGTTGTGCCCGTATTTACGATAACTCAAAATATCAATAAAAACATCACTGTGGAATTTCTGGCGAAACTCCAGGGCCAGCTTTATGGTAAAAATCAATGACTCTACATCATCGCCATTCACATGGAAAACAGGAGAACGGGTGACCTTGGCCACATCGGTGCAATAGGTGCTGGAGCGGGCATCGAGGTAAGGCGTGGTAAAGCCAACCTGATTGTTAATCACCAGGTGGATGGTCCCGCCCGTTTTATACCCGTTTAACTGCGACATCTGAATAGCCTCATAAACAACCCCCTGGGCAGCAATGGCGGCATCTCCATGGATAATAATCCCTGCTGCTTTGTCGTAATTGTTGTCATACACTGAACTGATTCTGGAACGGACCATTCCCTGCACCACGGGACCAACCGCCTCCAGATGGGAAGGATTCGGCATCAGTTTGAGCTTCACCTCTTTCCCGGAATCCGTAACCACATCACTTTCGTAGCCCAGGTGGTATTTAACATCTCCCTGCAGGATATCATCTTCGTATTCTTTTCCGTAAAACTCCTTAAAAATATTTTCATAAGGCTTTTCCAGTATATTGGCCAGCACATTCAGCCTGCCGCGGTGCGACATGCCAAGTACAAACTCTTCAATTCCAAGTTCTGCTCCCCTTTCAATCACCGCATCAAGCGAGGGGATGAGCGTTTCACCCCCTTCCAGGGAAAAGCGCTTTTGCCCGACAAACTTTTTATGGATGAAATTTTCAAAACCCACCGCCAATTTTAAGTGATAAAAAATATGCATCCGGTCTTCGTCTGTAAAATGCTGGGAGTTGCGGGTACTTTCCATACGGTCCCTCAGCCAGGCTACCACCTCAGGATTACGCATGTAAACATATTCCACACCTATGGCATTGCAATAGGTGGCCTCAAGGTGTTCAATAATGTCTTTGAGTTTGGCAGGACCAATGCCGATGTTATTCCCCGCCTGAAAAGTAGTTTCCAAATCTGTTTTCTCCAGACCAAAATTTTCAATATCCAGCGTAGGTGAATATTTCCGGCGGGCCCTTACAGGATTGGTTTTCGTAAACAAATGACCACGCTGCCGGTATCCATGAATTAAATTCAAAATTGCAAACTCTTTGTCGATCTCCCCGGAAGAAACCGGAGAAGGCCTGGAGGGATACTGCTGCCTGGCCAGTTCAAATCCGTTGAAAAAATGCTGCCAGCTCTTGTCCAGCGATTCAGGGTCCTCAAGGTACGTTTGGTATAAATCATCAATCGTTTCCTGTTCCTGATTACCCACAGAAGAAAATTTATCCATTAGTATCAAAAATAATTAACCGTATAAAACTGAAAACAATGCAGTTTTTTTATTGTTTATCAAAACTTCCCATTCGAAAGACAAATTTAATTTTTATTTTAGTCTTTAACCATCCCCAACAACCCATTTTTCGTTTTCAACCCTTTTTCATAAGGTTTCTTGCGGATAGACAGCATATTCCATGCATTTTTACTTTAATGAGGTAAAAATTTCCGGAAAAAAGTAAGGTTTTCCTCCGGTGACCGTCTAATGAAAATACCTGACCCTTTTGGGGAAAAGCTACCCGGGAAAAAAAACGGGATTTATATCATTTTAATAACGAAAAAAAATAAACAACTTACTAATGATGAATGTTGCATATCAACATAAAGAGGAAATTTCAATAAAATCAAATCAAATAGTCAGAAAATCATTAAAATGAAAAACAAATTATTTCTTACCTGCCTGTTCCTTTTCTTTATCCTACAGTCAGGAGCACAGGATGAACCCGAAATCATCCCCAACAGTTTTCAAGGGACCCGTTTAGTGAACGAGCAGTCGGCTAACCTCACAGAAAAAGGAAAACTTCTTTTATTCATCCAACACCGTTTTGGTGAAATTGACGGGGGGCTTTACGAGCTATTCGGCCTTGACCAGGCCACCATGCGCATGGGATTTGAATATGGTTTTGGAAAAAACCTGAACCTGGGATTTGGGAGAAGCACCTTCATGAAGACTTATGATGCTTACGGAAAAGTACGTTTGCTTCAACAGACTTCTGCTTTTCCGGTTACCCTCGTTGCAACTGCCACCGGCTCGGTCCCGACGCTAAAAAATTATTTTCCTGAAGCACATAACGGGTTTTCGGAGAAACTTTCGGGGAATATCCAGTTGCATGCAGCGTCTGCACTCGGAAAAATCGGGTTTCAGGTTTCACCCGGTTATCACTCCACCGGATACATGGTAACCGCAGGAGAAAACCTTCAATTCATGACCCTTGGGCTGGCGGGTTCAGTCCGTTTATCGGACAACATAACAGCCAATTTAGAGTATCTCCCTCATTTCAGTGATAAACTTTCTACCCCGCATCCACTCTCCCTTGGAGTAGACCTGGATACCGGGGGACATCTGTTTCAGCTCATTCTATCCAATTCGCAGCAAATGTTTTCGCAGGGACTCTATTCCTCGACAACCGGCGATTGGTCAAAGGGAACACTGTTTTTTGGATTCAATCTGATTCGTGAATTTAGAATTAAATATTATTAAAAATGGAAAGAAAAGAGTTTTTAAAAAAATTTGCTGTTGGCGGAAGTCTCTTGCTCACAGCGCCCGTTTTATTCAATTCCTGCAGTGACGGTAACGATGATGTCATCGACGATGAAGAAAACAGTGATGACATCACCATTGATTTAAACCATAGTGATTATTCGGCACTTGGTACCGTCGGGGGATTTGCTTACAAAGAGGATATCATTGTCATCCGCTCCGGAGAAACCAGCTACATTGCGCTCTCCAAGGTTTGTACACACCAGGGGTGCGATGTTTCGTACAACCATGACGACGGTGAATTGCCCTGTCCCTGCCATGGGTCAAGATTCAGCACCAGTGGCGCCGTTTTACAGGGACCTGCAACAACCAGTTTGAAAACCTATTCGGTAAAAAAAGAGGGCAACACCCTGGTCATTTATTAATTGGAAGTAATCACCTGACCTTTTTCGCTATAGAGGTCTATCTCTCCGTCGAGCAATACGGCAATGACGGTAACTTGTTCATCCAACACTTTTGAAGGTACATCGATGTAAACAATACCGGGGACAGCACTCCAGTATTGTTTCATTTTGATGTCCCAATTCAATTTGGTACCGTTGCCTACAACCCACATGCGGTTAATTTTGTTTTTAATTCCCTTCAAAACAAGGGGGCCATTGGGTTTATGGGGCACATACAGGTACAGGATATCTCCCTTTTTATTCAGGGCTGTGGGACCATAATAATGCGCCGGTGGAATTCCGGCCCGTGTTCCGTAAACAGCTTCTGCATGTTTATTGGTCCAGCGCCCCAGCTCTTTTAAAATATGAACCTGCTCTGCGGGAATGGTGCCATCGGCTTTAGGCCCGATATCAAGCAACAAGTTGCCGCCCATTGCAATGGTCTCGGTCAAAATGCGGATAATTTGGTTCGGAGTTTTATAATTGGTGTCATTGTGCTGGTATCCCCAACTGTCATTCATCGTCATACACAACTCCCAGTACCTGGAATCGGGCCGTGTAACCGGAAGGCCCTGTTCCGGGGTAGAATAATCACCATAACCTTGTATCCTGCTGTTCAAAATAACATCTTCATTCCACTCCCTTAACTGTTCGCTCAACTCACGGGCTTTCCATTTTTCAGCAGATTGCTCCCAGTCACCGTCAAACCAGTAAAGGTCGGGATTATACCTTTTGGATAACTCCTCCAATTGGCAAAAATTGAAATCAACAAAACGGTTCCAGCGTGCTGAATCATTATTATACCTTTTGATCTCCCGGGTTTTGTTCGGATAATCGGGATGCGACCAATCAAGCAGCGAATAGTACAAACCGGTTTTCAAATTCCTCTCTTTCAAAGCATCTGCAAACGGTCCAACCAAATCTTTTCCTGCAGGAGTTTGATCCACCACATTGAGGTTCGAACAATCGGTGTCCCAAAGAGCTACGCCATCATGATGCTTGGTTGTCAATACAGCATATTTGGCACCACTTTCAGCAATTAAATCGGCCCAGGCATCCGGATCATAATTTTCCGCAGTAAACCCTTCGAGCTGTTTCATATAATCATCGTAAGGAATGTAATGATTAAAAAACGACCAGCTTTCATCAATCCCTTTCACCGAATAAATCCCCCAGTGAATAAAAATACCAAGTTTGGCATCTTCAAACCATTGCATACGTTCTTCCTTCACAGCAGTAACTTCCTGAGAAATCCCCTGAAATGTCAAAGCCCAGAGCAACAAAAAAATTCCTGTTTTCTTCATTTTTAAATTATTCAAATGTATAATGCTTTTTTATGGCCGATTGAATATCCCAAACACATTCAAGTCCTTTGGGAAACGTCACAAAATCGCCTGCCTTAATGGTTTTCGATTCAAACTCAGAGACAATCGTAGCCTCTCCTTCAAAAATATAGCACTTCTCTGTTTTGTCGTAAAACCAGTCAAATTTCTCTTCCTCGTGTTCCCAAACCGGCCAGGAAAAGACATCCATTTCCTCCAGTTCTTCCTGTTCTGGTTGTTCAATTTCTATTTTCATGTGTATAATTGTTTATTTTTAATGATAACACATGGAACCCGCCATTTAAACATCTTTGCGTGTTCCGCCAGCCGGCGGATCATGGTTCATTTCATTAAACCTCTTTTTGAGGCAAAAATAAAAAGTAATTGAATCCATTCTCTCCTTCAGTAAAAAAAATCCATTGGAAATAGACTCTCCAATGGATTTTTTTTATAAAATGATTCTAAAATCTCCTTACAGAACGGAACTGCATGCATCGATCAATTTCTGAGCATTTTGATTTGAGGGGTCCAATTCCTTGGCCTTTTCCAGAATGGCCAGTGCTGCCCTGAATTCCACCTGTGCTTTTTCTACCTCTGCCGTGTAGGCATCGTCAGTGGTTTTTAAACTGCCATCCTGTACTTTTTGGTTAGCGGCATTGAGTATGGCAACACCCTCTTTGTACAGTTCATTTCCTTCCCTGACATAAATATTTGCAAGCGCCGATGTAATTTTATCATCACCCGGATATTTTTGGGCTCCTTCTTCCAGTGCAGCTTTATAAGCCGGATCATCTCCCTGCTTTCTAAGCGCGGCGGCCTTATAGAAAATAGCCGTTTCCCCACGGTACCCATTTTCCACACTTTTTCCGAACAACTCCACGGCTTTTTCTAACATGTTTGCACGATAGGCAGCAATGGCTGCATTAAACACCATCGATTCCGTATCGCCATCCTCAGACGCTGCTATGGCCTTTTCAAAGTTTTCCACTGCCTTGGCATAGTCCTCCTTATCATTAAATATCCGGGCCTTATATTCATAACTTCTCTCGGTATTCACACCTGCTTCAATGGCCCGGTCAAAATATTCCAGGGCACCATCCATGTTTTCCGATCTGTATGCAGCCAATGCAATATTGTAATTAATGGTAGGCTCTACCTGCACATCGCCCAGGTTTTTCATTGCTTCATCGTACAAAGAAAATGCTTTGGCATAATCTTCAGCTTTCATTGCTTCATTGGCCTGAGTAATCTTTTCAGCCGCATCTTGCGCAAAGGAAAATGCCGAAATCAGAAGGGCCAGTGTCAATAAAACTCCATTTTTCATCTTTGTTAATTTTTAATTTTTAAACTAATTTTTTTTAGATTTCTTAACCTGCTTTCGTTGCGAAGTTTCAAAAATAATAATAATGATCAAAAAACCTATAGTAAACCTTCTATCAAAATTGATAATAAAGAACTCAAATCGTTTTTTCAAATATCTTGCCATTAAAGTCAACGATACGTTACTTTCATGCAATAAAGACATAAAATACTAACTACCAAAACGTTGTTAATTTAAAAATTTTAAAAAAATGTCCACTCCGAAAAGTCAAAAAAAGAAAAAAATGCCATAAAAGCACAAAAAACTATAAAAAAACAGCAAGCAAGGAAGCGAGGTTTCGTGAAAAGTCATACAAGAACTGAGTGGCCTTATCCATAGATTCTTCCAGGGTAACCGGCCTGTTTACAAAGCTGAAAACAGCATCAAATCCCATTGCTCCTCCTTCCTCAATCCAGCCTCCGACTCCAATCACCGGTTTATGATGCTTTCGGGCGGTTTGAGCAACGGCAAATGACGCTTTATCGTGAAGCGATTGCCCGTCAATTTTCCCTTCCCCTGTAATGACCAAATCAGCCCACTGGACATGCTTTTCAAAATCGAGTTTTTCCAGGATAAAACGGGCTCCGGGAACCATCCCGGCATCGAAAAGAGCAAGCAAGGGAAGTGCTATTCCTCCGGCTGCACCAGCTCCCTTAAGCGAAACCAGCTTTTTCCGGCTTTCTTTCTCCAGCAGGTGTCCCCAGTTTTCCAGACCACGTTCCAGCGAATGAACCATGGAAGGGGAAGCCCCTTTCTGAGGACCGAAAACCGCTGCAGCTCCTGTGGACCCGAGCAATGGATTGTTGACATCACTGATAATTTTAAACGAAACACCGGCCCGGGTTTCCGGCTTCTCTAAAAAGGTTATCTGTTCAAGGTTTTTCCCTTTTCCTTCAACTGAGCGCTTTTCCCGGTCCATCAATCCAAAACCGAGCGCTTCAAGCATTCCTGCTCCCCCATCCACCGTTGCACTGCCTCCAATGCCCAGCCATATTTCATTACACCCGCTTTCCATCGCATGGGCAATCAACTGACCTGTACCATAAGAACTGGTTTCCATGGGATTGAGTTCGTCCCGGGAGAGCTGTTTCATCCCCGAGGCATCAGCCATTTCAATCACCGCCGTTTTACCCGATACGGCATATCCAGAAGTAATCTTCCTGCCCAGGGGATCACTGACCTGTACCCTTACCTCCCTGCCATGGAGTGCTCTTCGCAAAACCTCACCGGTAAAATCCCCCCCATCAGCAACAGGTACTTTCCGGATGGAAAAACGGGGAGAACAAGCTTTAAATGCTTTTTCCATAGTATCGGTAAAATCAAAAGCATTCAGACTGCCTTTCATCGAATTCGGAGCCAACAAGACATTCATTTTTTAATCATTTATCATTTCAGAACCTTCTGCATTTATCTTCCTGAATAGCAAACAGAGGCATTTCCTCCATAAGGAGAACACTTTATTTATTTTCACCCCGCGTTACGGAAATAATTCCTTTTACTTTTTTCATTTTATGAATCAGAAATTCCAGGTGATTGAGGTTGTATACCGATATTTTTAAAATACCTTCAAACCTTCCTTTTTCCGAATCAACATTGATAGACCGAAGTTGGGCACCGGTATCTTTGGCAATAATATGGGATATTTCAGCAACAATGCCCGTTTCATCGGTTCCTGAAATGTGCAGGGTGGTGATAAACGCTCCCGGACTCGAAGTATCCTTCCATTTGGCCTTGATGATCCGGTAAGGGAACCGCTCTTTCAACTGAGGAGCATTGGGACAGCTATTCCGGTGAATTTTAATTCCGTCGCTGATGGTTACAAATCCAAAAACCGAATCGCCAAACACAGGATTGCAACAGCGGGCCAGCTTATAATTGACATTTTTCAGATTATCATCAATGATTAAATAGTCATCGCCCCCGTCAAAAACAAATTCCTGAACCTCTGTTTTGGGAAGAAGGTCCTCCATTTTCCTTCGGGTACTTTCTTCCTCAGGCTTATCTACAAAAATCGATTTTATCTCCAGGGGATCAATCTTCCCCTCAGCCAAAGCGCAATAAAAATCGGCTGCAAGTTTAAAATCGTATTTCTTTAACATTATCCGGATGACTTCATCGTTAAGATCAAGCTTCCAGTTTTTAAATTTTCGCATGAGGATTTCACGTCCTTCTGCTGCCCTGATTTTCTTTTCCTCATTCAAACTGGCTTTTACCCGGCTTTTAGCTTTTGTGGTCACCACAAAATCGAGCCAGTCGATTTTGGGTTTTTGATTGTTTGCAGTATCAATGGAAACCTGGTCTCCATTCCGGAGTTTATATTTCATCGTTACTTTCCGGCCATTCACCATGCCTCCCACACATTTATCGCCCAAATGAGAATGAATCTCATAAGCAAAATCAAGCAAGGTGGAACCGGAGGGCATTTTTCTCAAATCGCCTTTGGGCGTAAACACAAAAGTCTCATCGCTGTAAATATCGGTATTGAAGTGGTCAATAAAATCCACAACATTGAGCGCCGGGTTCTCCAGAATCTCTCTGATCCCGGCCAGCCAGGAGTCGAGCCCGGTACTCTCGCCTCCCCCTTTGTAACGCCAGTGGGCAGCTAAGCCTTTCTCAGCAATTTCATCCATCCGCTTTGTACGGATCTGAATCTCCACCCAGCGCTCCTGCGGTCCCATCACCGTAGTATGAAGCGATTCATAACCATTGGATTTGGGAATGGTAATCCAGTCGCGCAACCGTTCAGGGTTGGTCTGGTATTCTTCCGTAACCACAGAGTAGGCCGTCCAGCAGTCCGCTTTTTCATTTTCCGGTTTCGAATCAAGAATGATCCGGATGGCAAACAAATCCATGACCTCGTCGAAAGAAACTTTTTTCTTTTGCATCTTATTCCAGATGGAATGAAGCGATTTGGTCCGGGCTTTCATCGAAAAAGAAAATCCACGCTCCCTGAGTTTTTTTTCCACGGGCTTAACGAATTCCGCAACAAAACCTGCCCGTTCGCTTTCGGTCTCTTTTAACCGGTTCAGCACATAATGGTAACCATCGGAATTCTGATGCTTCAGGCATAAATCAAGCAACTCAGAGTTGATGGCATACAACCCCAGACGATGAGCCAGGGGGGCATAAAGATGGGAGGTTTCGTTGGCCAGCCGGTCGCGCGATGCTTCATCATAAATGCTAAGGTGACGCATCACCTGAAGGCGGTCGGCAGTTTTTATCAGAATTACCCGAACATCTCCCGCCAAAGCCAGCAAAAGCTTTCGGTAGTTTTCAGCATGCAGGTCAACGGTGTCGGTCCCCAGGGCATTTATTTTGGCCATCCCTTCAAGAATCGAATATACGAGAACCCCAAAGCGGCTTTCAATTTCCTCGCGGGTAGCCTTTCTCTCCAGGCCGGCATACATAATGTTGTGCAAAAGCCCGGTAATTACCGAATCAACGCCAAGCCCAATCTCTTCAGCAGTAATGATGGCCACATCCAGTGAATGGTTCAGGATATACTCCCCGGTTTTGAACTGCTGATCACCAATCACAGATTGTGCAAACAGAAAAGCCTCCTCAAGCCGGTTAAGGGAATCCTCCTCCCAGTTCAGCCTGCAAAAATCTTTCAGTTGCTCGTAACGCGCATATACCTGTTCACTCAGTTCCATGATGATTATCCATTCATCAGAGCAATATCTTCTTCCGGTATCTCTAAAAAGTAACGCTCTTTAAGTGGTACGCAAATTCGAAAAAAAAGGCTGCATAACAGCAGCCCTTCGCCAGATGTTATGGTTGTAAAAGATTATTCTTCTTCCAGGGTTTCATCCACAAACTGGCGCTGACGCAATTCACGGTCCAGCATAAAGAGGCCATGTCCTTTTCCGCTGATCAATTTCAGATTATCTAAAATTTCAGTTACATTGGCTTCTTCTTCCACCTGCTCATCAACAAACCATTTCAGAAAACTTTGGGTGGCATGATCCCGTTCTTCAATAGCTATATCCACAAGGTTATTGATTAAACTGGTCACATGCTGCTCGTGTTCCAGCGTCTTCTCAACAACAGCAATTACACTCTTAAATTCAATTGGCATCTGTTCAATCCCTTTCAATTCAACCCTGCCACTGCGCTCATTCACGTACTTGAATAACTTATTAGCGTGGGTGAGTTCTTCCTGGTACTGAACATACATCCAGTTGGCAAATCCTGTCAATCCCTGATCTTCGAACCAGGCCGACATAGACAAGTAAAGCAAAGCCGAGTACTGTTCAGCATTTATCTGCTCATTCAAAGCATTTAACATTTTTTCTTTTAACATGGTTTTTTCATTTAGATGTTTAAAATTATAAAAATTTGAACATATACAAAAAAGAAAGGTTCAAAACACGACTTCTTTTTCATACGAGATAATATGGGCTTGATGAACTATTAACAAATAATTCACAAAAGGTTTAGAACAACCATAAATGATATTCGAAAGTTTAAACCCCCAATCATTTTTTTATCTTTGCGCCCTCTATTTCAAAACCCGATTATTAACCGGAATAAGAATGAAGAATATTAAATTTATCAGTGCCCAGGAAGCTGTAAAAGTAATTAAATCGAATGACAGAGTGCATCTCCACAGCGTTGCGGTCACGCCGCACCCATTAATTGAAGCCATGTGTGAACGCGGCCGCAACAAAGAATTCAGGAATGTGCGCATTCAGCATATTCATACGGAGGGACATGCGCCCTATGCAGACCAGGAATTTGAGGGGATTTTTCAGCTCGAATCATTTTTTGTGGGAGCCAATGTACGAAAACAGACTCAGGCGGGTTATGCCGATTACATTCCTGTTTTCCTGCATGAAACGCAGCGGCTGATAAGGGAAAATTACCTTCAGGTGAACGTGACCATGATTCAGGTTTCGGAACCCGATAAATTTGGTTATGTATCTCTCGGGACCTCAGTGGATGCAACACTTGCTGCGGTGGAAAAAGCCGATACTGTTATTGCCATTGTGAACCCCAACGTTCCCCGTGCTTTTGGCGATGCCATGATACACATCAATGAAATCGACCTGTTTGTACAGGACGATTCGCCTTTAATTACCGCTGAGCCGGGGCCGATTGGGGAAACAGACCGCAAAATCGGAAGGTATGTTGCCGAACTGGTAGAGGATGGTGCCACCCTTCAAATGGGCATTGGAGCCATCCCCAATGCTGTGCTCACCATGCTCGGAAACCACAAAGACCTGGGAGTTCATTCCGAAATGTTTGCCGATGGCATTTTACCCTTGGTAGACAAAGGAGTAGTTAACGGGAAAAACAAAAAAATTGACAAAGGGAAATTGGTCGCTACCTTCCTCATGGGCTCCAATAAATTGTATGAATTTATTGACGATAACCCCGGTGTGGCCATGCAGGATGTGAAATATACCAACCGGGTAAACATCATTGCCAAAAACCCCAAGGTCACTGCAATCAACTCCGCACTTCAAATTGACATAACAGGCCAGGTCTGCGCCGATTCAATCGGCACCAAATTTTATTCGGGAGTGGGAGGACAAATTGACTTTTTACGAGGTGCATCCCTTAGCCGGGGCGGGAAACCCATTATTGCCATCCCCTCGGTAACCAACAAAGGCATCAGCAAAATTGCCCCCATTCTTACTCCAGGAGCAGGTGTGGTCAGTACGAGGGCCAATATTCACTGGCTGGTCACCGAATACGGTGCTGTTAACCTTTATGGACGTACATTGCAGGACCGGGCTAAATTGATTATTTCCATTGCCCATCCCGACCACCAGGAAGAACTCGACAAAGCTGCTTTTGAACGCTTCGGACCACACTTCCATTTTGTCTGGGATCAAAATGACACCGAAGAATAATCCATAAAATCAGGCAGACTTCGCTCTGCCTTTTTTTTTGCCTGATTCCACGAAAAGCGACAACATTAATTTATTCTGAAATTCTGTTGCCAAATTGAAATGATTTGCAGGTTTCGGGAAACCAATCGCATTTTAAAATAATTTTGTACTGGTAATTTTCTGACAACAAGTATTTTAAATTAATTCTAAATAACATGAAAGTTTCACATATAGAACACATTGGTATTGCTGTGAAAAGCCTGGAAGAGGCCATTCCATTTTACGAAAACATGCTGGGTCTGAAATGCTATGCGGTAGAAGAAGTAAAAGACCAAAAAGTAAAAACAGCTTTTTTTCAGGTTGGAGAAACCAAAATTGAATTGCTTGAATCAACCCACCCGGAAGGTCCGATTGGAAAGTTCATTGAAAAGAAAGGTCAGGGGATTCATCATCTGGCCTATGCGGTAGACAATGTCGACGAATCACTCAATGAGCTGCAGGAAAAAGGCGTTCAGCTTATCGATAAAGAAGGCCGTAAAGGG
>CAYTDH010000005.1:17048-35380 GCA_964436325.1 uncultured Tangfeifania sp. | reverse complement strand
AAATTCGTGGCTAAACCATTATTTGCCGCCAGGCAAATTCATCATGAAAAATCATATCCATAAATCAACGTCGATAAATAAAATTCAACATGGACGCAAAATTTTGCGTCCCTACGGCATTTTTTTCATCAAAATAATCAACCAAATCATAAAAATCAACAATGAAAACCACGAAAACCACGACAACCTCTTCTTCCAATCATATTCGTGTTCATTTGTGAAATCCGTGGCTAACCCATTATTTGCCGCCAGGCAAATTCATCATGAAAAATCATTTCCATAATCAACGTCTCAATTTCACAATTTGTCAATTTATCAATTTCACAATTTATCAATTTATCAATTTATCAATTTATCAATTTGCCAATTTATCAATTTATCAATTTATCAATTTGCCAATTTATCAATTTATTACTTCCACCCCCGCCCTTTCAAAAACAGCCACCGCATCCTTTTGCTCCTCTTCGGTGGGTTCTTCCATTTCACCGGCAGGAAAGGCGATTCCCATTTTCCGGTATTTCCCTTCTGCAACCGGATGATACGGCAACAGATTGACCACGGGAGACTTCCCGGGCAATTGGGAAATAAACCGGGCCATTTGGGTTAAGTTGTCCTCATCGGTATTCACGTTTTTGATTAACGGAACACGGATAATCAATGAAGTTCCCTCCCGGGAAAGGGCTTTCAGGTTTTTCAGGATAAGCTCATTGCTAACACCGGTCCATTTTTGATGGCGGGCCGGGTCCATCAGTTTTAAATCGTACAGGAATAAGTCCGTATGCCGGGCCACATCCAGCAGCGTGTTGGTGGAAGCATACCCACAGGTGTCTACTGCCCGGTGGATCCCCTTTTGTCCGCAGGCTTCCAGTAGCCCGATTAAATATTCCGGAAAAAGTAGCGGTTCGCCCCCCGAAAAGGTAACGCCTCCACCCGACAAGTCCATATGAACCCGCTCCCGCTCAATGACCTTCATCACTTCCTCATGAGTATACGCTTTGCCCGACAACTCCATCGCTTTAGTGGGACAGGCATCGGCACATTTCCCGCACAACAGGCAGGCCTCCCGGTCGGTAACGATCCCCTGGGGGGTTAATGTCAGCGCACCGGCCGGACAAACCCCGATGCACTCCCTTGCTCCGATGCACCTGGAGGCCGTATAAAGTTTCTGTACCCCGGGTGACTGGCTTTCGGGGTTATGGCACCACCGGCAGGATAAGGGACATCCTTTGAAAAACACGGTAATACGGATGCCCGGCCCGTCGTGGATGGCGTACCGTTTGATGTCAAAAATGAGAGGCTGTTTCATGAAATAGCGCCTTGAATAAAAAAACCGGAACCGGGAAAATCCCGTATCTCATATTCTAAATAGAAATCTTTATGGATATCAAAAGCCTTCATTCTCTGTCCGGTCGATGATTTCCTGCTGGAGGTCCTCGTTCATATGGTTAAAATAATCGCTGTACCCCGCCATACGCACCATCAGGTCTTTGTAATCTTCGGGGCAGGCCTGTGCTGCCAGGAGGGTAGCCGTATCCACAATGTTAAACTGCACATGATGCCCTCCCAGCAGAAAATAGCTGCGGATAAGGAATCCCAGCTTCTCCATGTCTTTTTCCCGCTTCAACAGCGAAGGAACAAAACGCAGGTTCAACAATGTGCCTCCCGATCTTTTCTGATCCAGCTTTCCCAGGGACTGAATCACTGCCGTGGGACCATGGGTATCGCATCCGTGCGACGGGGAAGTGCCGTCGGAAATCGGTTTTCCTGCCAGTCTGCCGTTGGGTGTGGCTCCAAGTACCGCCCCAAAATAGACATGGCAGGTAGTGGAAAGCATGTTCAGATGGTACTTTCCCCCTTTTATATTGGGCTTCCCGTCGATAGCCCCCAGCAGGTCATTGTATACCTGCAGTGCAATGCCATCTGCCCGGTCATCATCATTGCCGAAAAAGGGTGTCCGGTTCAGCAAACGTTGCCTCAGCGGTTCTTCTCCCTCAAAATTATGAGCAAGTACCTGCAGAAAACGCTCCATCGCAAGGGTTTTATCCTCAAAAACATGTTTTTTCAGAACCGACAGGCTGTCCGTAACAGTAGCCAGTCCGGTGCACTGGATGTAATTGGTGTTGTACCGGGGGCCTCCGTTGTAATAATCCTTTCCCCTGGCGATGCAGTCCTCAATGACCACCGAAAGAAAAGGTGCCGGGGCATACCGGGCAAACATCCGGTCGATATAGTTGCTCACCCTGATCTTCTGGTCCACAACAAAACGGAGCTGTTTCAGGAAAGCATTGTATAAAGCATCAAAATCTTTAAACCGGTTGGGATCGCCGGTTTTTATCCCGGCCGTTTTGCCGGTCACCGGATCGGTTCCGTTATTCAGCGTAATCTCCAGGATTTTCGGAACATTCAGATACCCGGTCAGTAGGTAGGCCTCCTTTCCAAAAGCACCCACTTCGATACACCCGCTGCATCCTCCTTCCAGGGCATCCTGTTCGGTTTTCCCCTGGCGCAGCAGTTCACGGACGTAAACATCCGGGTTAAACACCGAAGGATAGCCATGTCCCTGCCGGATAACGCCAATGGCTGCGTTTAGAAACGCATCGGGCGTTTTTTGGCTGATATGCACCGAACTCCCGGGTTGCAGGATATGCAACTCCTTTATCACCTCAAGCATCATGTATGAAAGCTCACTGACCCCGTCGGAACCATCGGGCTTCAGTCCGCCAAGGTTGATATTGGTAAAATCATTGTAGGTGCCGCTTTCACGGGCGGTAATCCCCACTTTGGGAGGCGCGGGGTGATTATTCACTTTTATCCAGAAACAACTGATGATTTCTTTGGCTTGCTCGCGGGTCAGCGTTCCCGCTGCCAGCTCTTTTTCATAAAAAGGAGCCAGGTGCTGGTCGAAATGCCCCGGATTCATGGCATCCCAGCCATTAAGCTCGGTAATGGTGCCGAGGTGGACAAACCAGTACATCTGAATGGCTTCCCAAAGATTGCGGGGGGCATGTGCCGGCACCCTCCGGCAGACTTCTGCGATTCGATTCAGTTCTGCTCTCCGCCGGGTATCATTCTCTGAAAGGGCCATTTCTTCGGCCAGATCGGCATGGCGCTCCGCAAAAATAATAGCGGCGTCGCACGAAACAGCCATGGCCCGGAGTTCTTCCAGTTTATCGGTTGCTTCCGGATCGTTCAAAAAGTCAAGTTGCTGAATGTGATCCTCTATCTCTTTTTTGAAACCGAGCATTCCTTTGCGGTAAATTTTCCCGTCAAGTGCGGTATGCCCGGGTGCCCGCTGTTCCATAAATTCGGTAAAAACACCCGCTTCGTAAGCAGCCTGCCATTCCCGGGGAACATGACGAAATATGCGCTCGCGCATGGTCCGGCCCTCCCAGTAGGGAATGACTTCGCGTTCGTAGGTCCGGATGTCTTCTTCCGGAATCGTGTAACGTTGCTGCCCGCGGGCATTCAGCACACGAAAATCCTCCGCTGTATGGCAGTTGAGTTCCGGGAATGTGGGCACCGATTTGGGTGCCGGACCGCGTTCCCCGACAATGAGTTCATCGTCGCCGATATAAATGGTTTTGGTCCGGCAAATCTCCATAAAATTAAGGGCACGCATCATGGGCACCGGATATTTCCCTTCATTCTCCTTGTAAAAGCGGGTGGTAATCAATGCCCGCTCAATGGAAAGTGCCTCCTGGGTTTCAACGCTCTGTTTCCGCAACCGCCGGATGCGTTCGTTCATCCCCGGAGCTTTTCCCGGGAGTTCAGGGGCATCAAAATTCGCTGAAGCCCCGGCAGCACGTTCGGGCTTCTTTTTATGCTTAATGGTTTCAAATGGCATTTTCGAAATGGATTGAAATGAAAAAGTGAATGATTAATAATTGAAGCATGGGCTGAATGAAGCCCTCTTTTCATCTGTGGCAGGAAAGAACGCCTTACCGGCAGGACCACCTATAAAAAATCCGGCATTCAAAAAGGCACCGGTAGGAGGCCAGTAAATTCGAGTGATGCTGCTTTGAAGTCATGTTAAAATTTCATTCTTTTCCCTGTAAAATTACGGAATAGAATGGAGAACACAAACCGGAAATTTGCTTCTTTATAAAAAATGTTCCACGATTGATTTTTGCAACCGTTTTTTTATCGCTAAATTCGGGAAAATAAAAAACCTGAAAAATGAACGCCATTCAAAGAAATTCTTCATCCAGGCAAGCCGAAATCGCTTTTCGCTTCCTCCTGATTTTCCTGATACTCCTCACGGGATATGCCATTACCCTGAAGGGACAGAATTCCCATTCTCCCCGACCAGTGATGGGGGCTGAAAATCCCAACATTCTATGGGTTTACATTGAAGACACCAATCCGTGGATGAGCTGTTACGGCGACAAGATTGTGCAAACGCCCCATATCGATGCCCTTGCGGAGGAAGGGGTTCGTTTCAACCGGGCATACATGCCCTCCGGGGTGTGCTCCCCCACCCGGTCGGCCATCATCACCGGAATGTACCAAACCGCCATCGGAGCCCATGAACATTACAGCTCCTTCTCCACCTGGCGTGGCAATGAGATGGAGGTGTGGGATCCCAACCACCTGGGGGTCCGCACCCTTCCTGAAATCTTTAAAGCCGCAGGTTATTATACCTTTAATGAAGGAAAAGACCACTACAATTTTGTCTTCTCTGATGAAGACCTTTATGACCGGAAAGGAGGAAACGGATTCAAAGGAGCGCGCGATGGCACCGGGTGGTCCGGAAGAAAAGAAGACCAGCCATTTTTCGGACAGATACAGCTTAGGGGCGGAAAATATCCCAATCCACCCGCTATTGTTGATCCCGATATGGTGGATGTCCCTCCCTACTATCCCGACCATCCGGTTTACCGCGAAGAAATTGCCCACCATTACAATACGATACTTCAACTCGATGAAATTCTGGGAGATATTGTAGGCCGGCTGAAGGAAGATGGGCTTTATAAAAACACCGTGATCTTCTTCTTCTCCGATCATGGCATGCGGCTGCCCAGGCACAAACAATTTTTGTATGAAGGCGGAATAAAAGTCCCCCTCATCATCGCCGGACCGGGCATTCCGGAGGGGCAGGTCCGGGAGGATCTGGTCAGTGGCATCGATATCAGTGCCACCACCCTTCAACTGGCAGGCATCGGTATTCCGGACCATATGCACGGGCAGGATATGTTTGCCTCAGGGTTTGAACGGGATTATGTGGTAGCGGCCCGTGACCGTTGTGACTATACCATCGACCGGATTCGGGCGGTGGTTACCGGCAGGTACAAATACATCCGGAATTTCATGACCGACAGGCCCTATCTTCAGCCGCAGTACCGCGACGGCAGACCATCGCTTGAACTGCTCCGGGAGATGTACCGCGAAGGAAAGCTCAACGGTGTGCAATCCCGTTTTGCGGGAGAAGAGCGGCCGGCAGAGGAATTCTACGATTTATGGGAAGACCCCCACGAAACGAACAACCTGGTCCATTCTTCCCGGCGGGAGCACGCCATGGAACTGGCCAGGCACCGCGATATCCTCTACAAATGGATCATCGACACCGATGATAAAGGACGATTCCCCGAAACCAACGAGGCCCTGAAAGCGGTAATCGACCGATGGGGTGATAAAACGGTGAATAAGGAATACGACAGGGTGCGTTAGGTCCGGTCTTTTGCTGACGCTTTCCTTAAAGCATTTCTTGAAGCCCGGTCCACAAGTGTAAACAACCGGTGAATGGCATCTTTTTGTCTGGTGGGCTGATGTCCGGTTACCTTGACAAATGCACAGTCAAGGGAGTCGGTCATCCGGAAAAACTCCCTGTAAAGGGCTTCATGTTTGAGCGGCTTATTTTTCCCTGAAGAGAAATTCCTTTCTTCAAGCCGCCTGCGCCTCCTGAGCAAACCGGTGATATTCTGAGAATCGGTGTAAACGGTTATTCTTTCTCCGTTGACGGGAACCTCACGGAGAGCCCACAGCAGGGTTTGCAGTTCCAGCTTTGTGGAAGAGGTTGCTTCAAACCGGTTTACCCTGACCTGCTGCTTCAAAAATTCAACAGGTGCATCCAGGTCGCTTAGCCAAAGGTAAGCGCCATATCCGGTGCCGGACTTCACATCCACACTTCCGTCGGTAAAAAGAAACTGATCTTCCATGACTCCCTTCAAAGGAACGAAAAAAATGATAAAAAAAGTACTGGATTAAACCAATACTTTGATCCCATCAATGAGCATCTGGACAGCCAGCATCACCAGAATCATCCCCATTAATCGTTCAAGGGCGGTTAATCCCCGTTGTTTCAAATATTTCAGCAGAAAAGGGGCAGCCAGCAAGATGAGCGCGGTACCTACCCATGCAACGACCAGAGCCAGAAACCAGTTGGCCATATTCTCCGGGTTGTTCTGGGTCATCAGGATAAGCATGGCCAGGACGGACGGCCCGGCAATCATCGGCACAGCGATGGGCACCAGGAAAGGTTCTCCCCCGGTTTGGTGCCCCATGATCCCCTCCGGCTTGGGAAATATCATGCGTAACCCAATAATCAACAGGATGATACCTCCCGAAATGGTGACCGCCTCCTGTTCCAGGTGCAGAAAGTTCAGCAACGGTTTCCCTGCAAAGAGAAAGATGATCAATATCCCCAGTGCCATCATCAATTCACGGGCAATAATAATCCGCTGCTTCTGCGGAGGGATCTCCTTTAATACAGACAATATAACCGGGATATTTCCCATGGGGTCCATCAGAAAAAAAAGCAATACTGCAGAGGACCAGACAGAATTTCCTAATTCAACCATAATATCCTACCATTTTTCGAGGCCGAACTTAGAAAAATTCATCGGGTGAAAAAATGACGGAAGGCATTAAAAAGGGCAAAGGGCAAAATAAATGTGGACAATGGTAAGTTTGCATCCCTCTTTTAATGTTCATTATAAAAAACAAATGTTTGGTTTCAAAAAAAACAGGATTCAATAAATGGTTAGACTATAAAAAAGGACGGATGGCCAAAAAACCTATATTCGACAATAGAATTTGATCACAAACCAGGTATACACCAAACCAAAAATAATGACAAATGGAAAAACAAATTATCAAATCAATTGTTCTAATCGCCTTAATTTTCTTTTTTCTTTCTCCGGGCCAACAAGTAAAAGGTGAAACCCTTGAAACCGATGTAACCTCCATCACGACAGAGCCCGATGAATTCGAGAACGAATACGTTAAAATTAAAGGGATTGTTTCCAACTATCAAAAAAAGGAGACCACCACAACCAACCGGTTTATTATTATTGGTGAATATGGTGCTCCAATGATTGTACAAACCCAAAAAGCACTTCCCAAAATCGATTCTCAACATTTTTTTGAAGGGACAGTTAATTTCGATTCGCAGGGGCGCCCCTTTCTCACCGAAATGAAAAGAAATGCATACATCAACCCCCTCTATTATGTCCTTGGCGGGGCGATTATTGTTTTACTGGTACTCATTTTAATTACAGTTCTTAAATCCAATGGTAAAAAGACACAAAAGACTGATGATACTACCACGGGAAATATAAGCAAACCAAATCCGGAAGAACCAGCAGAACCGGAAGAACCGGTTAAACCCAAAAGCCTCACGCTTTTCCCGGGGAAATTTGAGGTTCTTTCAGGGCCTGAATCGGGCCGCGTGATAAAAAGTCCTGCTTTCCCCAAAGGAAATTACAGTATTGTTACCATTGGCAGCAAGATGGTTTCCCCTCCCGAAGATGTTTCTCATATTTTATTACGCGACAGATCAATAGACAGTCTTCATGTGGAATTCAGACTTTATGAGAATAAAAGTGTTAAGGTAAAAAATTTAAGTTCAGAAACCTATTTTACCTCTGTTGGAGATGAGGAGTTAATGCCGAATGTCGTATCCGAGATTTTACCCGGAACAGTAATCACACTAGGAGAAACCAAAATCAAATATGTACGGTAAGGGAAACCCTGACATCCAGTTTAGCGGCCTCTCCTTCCGTGGCAAAAGGGAAAAAAACGAAGACAATTTCATTTGCCTTCAGGTACATGATGATTTCTGGTTTTTTGCTGTTGCTGATGGGGTTGGCGGAAGCTCTTACGGAGAATATGCAAGCCGTTACGTTGTCAATGCATTGGCAGATCATCTCATTGACAATGTTACCCCACCAATTAGGCACCACGACTTGAAAAGAATTCTCCTGGAGTTATTTGAGCTTGCTCAATATTTCATAAGCGAGAAAGTGAAAGAAAATCCCGGATTAGCAGGAATGAAAACAACCCTTTCTATTCTCCTTTTGCTGGAAAACCGGTTTGTTTGCGGGAATATTGGCGACAGCCCAATTTTTTCCTTCTCTGGAAAAAATCTGGTCAAGATCACAAATGACCATACATTTCAAAATGAATCCAATTTCCCCAATCAACAAAAAGCCTCCTACAACCTAAATGTTTTAACGCGGGTTATCGACGGAGGTACCGATTTACCGGACATTTACCCTTTCAATGAATTTTCTTTCCGTTTTAATGATGGACAAACCATTGCCTTGTGCAGTGATGGGGTTTTTTCCGACAGCATTAAACATTTTAGCGCTTATAAAAGTATTCTTTCGCAAAAAGACCCGCTGGAAAATAAGAATCTACAAATCATCGAAAAGGCCTACGAAGGAAATTCCAGTGACAATATTTCAGTAATTTTAATCTCGAAAGGAAAACAGGTTGGCAAACCCTTAAAATTAAAACAAAAAGAATCCTTAATTTCTAAAAAGACCATTTTAATTTTTCTAATCTCGTCTACCATTCTCTTAATTATGTTGTTGCTTTTTTTATTGCTCAGGGGAGAAACCATCAACAACAAATGGCTAAATACAAAAGCAGAGCCGGAGCCTACTTTATCTCTTGAGAAGCAATCCAACGATACCACATTTCAGGACCAAAAGAACAACGTAATTCAAGAAGAGATAAAGGATACTATTCCCGTTGAGGATGAATAAGCTGAGCAAAATCAGTTATACTCAAAAGTTTCAACCATAAACCGTTCTTATTCATAAAAAACGCAGAAAAAAGAATGAACAAACCAAACAAAAAAAATACAACTGATTTTAAAGCCTATGCTATCCAGCGCTTACAAGAGGATTATCGCTTTTCTCTTTCTGACTTAATCAGTGAAGGAGCATTCTCCTGGGTTTTCAAAGCCACCAATCTAAAACTTGGAAGGGTTGTTGCACTCAAAATATTAAAAAAACAATACAGCGAGGCCAAAAATCTGCTGGATGAAGCTAAAATTCAGGCTTCTTTTAAACACAGCGGGATTGCGTCGATCTACAAAGTTGAGCATATCGACGACATCCTTTTTTTTGAAATGGAGTACATTCACGGCACTTCATTGTTCGATTATATTTTCCAGAAGAAAAGGCTTTCGGAGCAGGAAACTTCAACGATCGGAATAAAATTATTAAACATTATCCAGGAAATTCATTCCAATAATATCATCCACGGTGACATCAACACCAACAATATTTTAATCGACAAAAACGGAGAACCTCACCTCATTGATTTTGGAGTTAGTCTTCTTTCCAATAATAACGGAGAAAATATGGTCAAGCATCTCGGAGCACGGGAATTTATCAGCCCGGAAATGCTTTCCGGATCAACCATTAACTTTAAATCGGATTATTACAGCCTGGGTGTGGTACTCTACGAGTGTTTGACAGGAAAAGTACCTTTCGTTTTCAAAAACCAAAGCCTTTATGATGTCATTCTTCACCAATCACCCATTCCCTTTTCAAAATATGACATCAACGTAAATTCCAAAATGGCCAAAACTATTTTTGCACTCATGGCCAAACCCCCCAATCAAAGACCTGCATCCATAAAACAAATAAGGAATGGACTCTCAGGAAATCCAAAAACAGTAGGCAGCTATTTCTCCCTGCCTTCCCGTTCTCTTTCCGGAAAAAGAAAAAATATCTTAATCTATTCCATTATCCTTACCGGAATTTTAATCATTGGACTTTTTATTCATTTAGAAGAAAAAAAAACCATTCATTCGGCAAAAAACCAAAAAATACAAAGGGAAATTGAAATGCAGGGAAACCCCCTTGCACCTGAAGCCCCATCTATGAGCAACTATGTAAAGCTTAATGAAAAACAACTCCCCGGAGAACCGGGGCAATACATTTTAAAACATGAAATCACCATTGAACAGTTCCGGGATTTTGTTTTTGATACCGGCTACCTTACAGATGCAGAAAAAAACAATGCCAGCCTGATATACAATTCACAATTTGGCCTGCAAAGGTCAACAGGAGTTAACTGGAGACATAATGAAGATGGATCGTTGATCAATAAAAAAGATTACCCCAAAAGACCCGTTGTTCACGTTAGTTGGAATGATGCCGTCGCTTACTGCAAATGGGCCGGTGAGACACTTCCTTCTTTTAAAACATGGGAAAAGCTTGCCTTCCCTGAGGATACCACACTTTCCATCTCCAAAATTAATGACACGGTCTGGTATAGCGAAAATGCACTGGATAAAATCCAAAATGTTCAATTAAAGGCATCCAATCAAAATGGTCTTTACGACATTCTTGGCAATGTGGGAGAATGGTGTGTTTATCAGGGAAATCAAGCAAACGAAAAAATGCCTGTTTGTGGGGGAAATATCTCCAGCACACTCAGTGAGCTGACAGCCAGCCTTCCGGTAAAAGAACAAAAACCTTCCTACAGCGACGGATTAACAGGTTTCAGAACAATAAAAATAATCGATTAAAATAAAATTACACCAACATGAAAAAAATTTACACACTTCTTTTTTCCGCGCTTCTCCTGACAAATTTTTCTCAGGCGCAGCAAGAATTGCAAAAGAATGAAGTTTATGCCAAAATTATGACGGCCATCAACAACTATGAGCAAACCATCAATTTCAGTAAGTCGGATGTAAATTCAAAACAAATTTATGAAAACAAGGTTCATAGGTTGTTTGTTCCCGGGGCTGCGATAATCAACGATCTACCCATTCAAGGGAAAAAGCAAATAAAAATATCGCCGGCACGGTACCTCAATCTGCTTTATGAAAATTTTCCTGATGGCCTTACCGTCCAAATTGAAAGAGGTTCAATTGACTATAAAAAAGACCAAACAACACCCCGGCAATGGAATGGAAGTTTTTCATTCGTTAAAAAATTATCAGGGCTGACAAAAGAAGATAACCTAAACAGTCTTGACATCAAGTTGCAAATGCAATTGGAGCTCAAAGACAATGGGGATTTTTTAATTACATCGATTCAAGCTCCTAACGACCAGGATGCGGATGGAATAAAAGACGCTGAAGATGCCTGCCCACAGATTTCGGGTTTCATGACCCCATCGGGATGCCCCGACAGCGACAACGACGGAGTCCCCGATCATTTGGACCAATGCCCCAACACTCCCTTAACGGTTGAAGTTGTGGATGAAAAGGGATGTGAAAAAGTGAGCTTTTTTAAAGACGTAACCCTGCACGGAAATATTCTGACCGGAGTCAACAGGCTTCAACATTTTGAAGCCAAAGATAAAGCTCCTGAATTCTTTAAAATCAATGATTTTAAAAAATGGGAAGATGGGAATAGCCAGCCGGGTTGGCCACTATCCATTTCATTTGACATGAAAGCCACCAAACCCATTATGAAGTTAGGCCCTAATCAACTTGCCCTTAGTTCAGGATTAGGCATTTACAATTTCAAAAGCAAACTTTTTATCTATGAGACTAGCGGCAATACCAGCTTCCCGGAAATATCCGATTATTCAAACGGAGCCCCCGATTTTGAGCTAACAAAACTCAACTATCTCGGCATTCCAATAGGATTAAAATTTATTCATGAGTTTTTCTATTCCGAAATCGGAATCAATAGCCTCTTCAGTCTGGGAGGTAACCGGGAGCTTTTGGATGAAAAGAATAATACAATTTTAGATGATGATGATATTGGTAAACAAATAAAAACCTTCAAACCCGCCCCTTATGCGCTAATTGGAATTGAAAGGGAAGTAACGGATAACATCTTAATTCATGGTGCATTAGGCTATACCTTCCTTCATAAATTCAGTAATTATTCCAACAAAGATTTTAACCTATATAATGAGGAAAAGAAGGTCACCGAAAAAAATGAATTACCTGCTACCATTGAAATGGTAAAAGATGGACTTACGTTGCACGCAGTGAAATTTAATCTTGGAATATCTTATCTTTTAGACTAACCAAATGAGAAAATATTACCCGATTTTCATTCTGTTTCTAATCCCCCTTGTCCTTTGGGGCCAAAACCCCAAAGACACGGAGCTTGTGCTGGCTGACAGTTTGCAGTTTTATGGTCTGGAGGCACAAAAAAAAAGTGCTCCTGAAGACTTTCTCGGATTCCGCTTCAGAGAATACAATGTAATCTGGAAAGACGATGACAACATCGAAAATCCATTTTTTGCTTACCCGGGGAAGGGAGGGAACCCGTTTTATTTAAAACATTCTGATACTCCCGTAGAATACGTTGCCATTCAGATTGGAGTTAACAGTCTTCTATTAAGGGAGGAAATTTACCTGATTGGGTACCCGGAAATGAAAAACCGCACGACCATTTCCCAGTTAATTAAAGATGTTTTGCACCAACTGGTTGAAGTTAAAAATGATGACTCCAGCAGCATCTACCTTTCAATTCTTTCAAAGCCCGATCTCCAGGAGTTAGGGCTTTACAATGAAATTGAGATGTCATCCTACTACTTGTATGCCATTTGGAATAATTCGGATGGATATGAGTTGCCCATCGCCTTTAAAAAAGCAACCCATAAACGCCTTTATGGGGAAGAACGGGAAATCCGCTACGCTGAAGCAGAAAAAGAACCCGTTGTTGTTTCGGAAACCGAACCTGAAAAAACCGTCGCAGAAAAAAGTCCGGCAGAGAAGGGAGGCACAGGAGCAAAAACAAAAAAAACCGGAAAGGAATTACCAAATGAGGTTACCCCTTCCCCATCGCCTCCAGGTAATTTACCAAATAACAGCGTTGAACAAACTTCAGAATCAGATTCCTCTCCCCCCATTTCAGCGGCCCAGACAAACCATGCCCGTGCAACTGCCATTTTTGATATAAACCTGAGAGGCATTCAAGGATTCTCACATTGGGAGACCAATGAATCCAATCAAATTGCTTTTCACGACTGCTCGTTTCCCCTATCTGAAAGACAAAACCTTCTGGATATCCCGAAACTGAAATTCTCCGTCACCCTAACATTAAATGAAGGGCTTTCCAATTTTACTGAGTTGAATAATGAACACAGAATGAAAAAACCTGCTCCGCCCCCAGCCAATGGGGGCAAAAAACATCCCAAAGAACAACAAATAAAGAAAAAACTGGAAAAACTCTTTGCAACTGTACCCGGATTGGAGGAGCCCCATTTTGAAATGAGCATCTCAGAAGATGAAAAGTATCTCTTTTTACCTCTTGTTGAGGGTAAAATTAATGGGTTACCCTGCCAGTTCAGACTTCAACCCAAAAAAATTCCAATTAAGTACACCGACTTTTTTATCACGGCCCAATTTGATGAATCGGCCAAATTTCAAAACCTTTCGGTTAACAAATCTGACTTAATCAGTCAGTTATCTTTCAAAACCCAAACAGGAATCCCTTTCACAAGAGAAAGTCTGCCTGAAACGATTCGCATGGCTCCACTGGTTCATGGCTTTAACGGAGGAATAAGAATCAACGATAACCATACCGAAGACCCCCTCACCATTACCAGTTATTCTGTGAAAGATAACTTCCTGAATATTTCCTACAGTGCAGACCAACATGCATCGGTTATCATCATTTATCCTCATTTCTTCCGGAATAAGCGTACACTCGTGCGCGAAATTGACAAACAAATAAAATCCACTCGTGAAAGAAATGGAAAATTCATGATTTATGTTGCATCGGAATTTAATCCCCAAATATTTACCTCCGAACACGATGACGAATTAATACGGAAAACACTGGCTCAAATGTACGGGAATTTGGTTCCCAGTTTTAATAATGACCTGTTAAACGTTGCAAAAGATAAAAATCTGACGGAATTGCAGAATCTTGAATACCTCGTTTCCATGGATTACTCATTTTTTGTACCTGCTGTATTCTGGAAGGAGTTTGAAAAGAATTTTTTATCTGAGACAGAGATAAACAACGGAGGTAATTTCCTCATCCCCAAAGACATTCTTCAGAGAAGCCTACCTTCAGTCAGCATAAAACTCTTTTTCCCAAGAAATTCAAATCATATTGAATCAAAAGATTTTTTCAATCAAGAATGCCAAATTCATGAAATATAAAACAACGATAAAAATGAAAAATTACATTATCCTTTCTGCCGCATTGCTTTTATTGAATATCCCTGTTGTAGCTCAGCGCATATTGGATTCCCCCACACAATTTCGTGATTTTAATGAACCGGTGGTCTCAAATCTGGATATGTATCCAATAACACACAATAACCGGACAAGCGATATCCAATGGATCGTTTATTCCGACCGGAATGGAAATGTAACCTACACATCAGCTCAGGGCCAGGAGCATTTTAAGACAGCCGGCTTTCTTGAAAAATTTTATGTGATCGGGGAAGAAGGAGAATATGTAAACATTTATAAAGATGATGGAGTGGACCCCATCGACCTGGAATTAAGTGCATCGGCCCAAGACTATGGCTGGATAAAAAAAGAGAACCTCATTCTTTACCTCAACTGCTTAAAGAATGACAAAAAAGTCCATCAAAAAGGAATGTTGATTAACACTGAAGAAACAATTAAAAGAGCTTCACAGCGTACAAATGAAAAATCCATGCTGGTGGGTTTCTTTAAAGACCCTGGATTTGTGGAACAGACAGATTTTGAGTCGAATCTTTATCAAATATTCCATATTTATAAAAAACAGGGAAATGCAGTGCTTTTGGGAAGAGGGCGGCAAATAAGAGGGGACATTGAACAGACCATCATGGGATGGGCCCCATTCGACAGGATTACACCCTGGACCCACCGGATTGCTTTTGAGCCCAATTGGGAAGAAGCGGCATGGAAGGAACGAAAAAAAGCGAATGTCAATGCAACGATTTTCTTTAGTTCCACAGTAAGCAACGCTTTTACAGCAAACCCAAATGACAGGGGAACTGCCTTATGGGACAGCGATCCGGTCAAAAAAATGAAAGGAAACGGCTATCAGCGGGAAATTGGTCAATGGAGAAGATTCCCCGTTTTGAGAGAAGTCAATCATAATTGCTTTGAGGTAGGAACTGTTGGAGACATCAAAACAAAATATGAAACGGTCTCCAGCAGTGAGGATGCCCGGGTAAAAGCAGGAATTGAAACAGGAATCCAAAAACTCAAACAAAAAAATATCCTTTTTGTTATCGACGGCTCTCAAAGTATGCAACCCTACTTTAAATCCATGAGCAACGCGGTGGCCAGAAGTATGGAAAAAATAAGCGGGAATAACAATTCATCTTCTTCTCCAAAGTTCGGATGTGTCGTTTACCGCGACAACGCCTACCGCTTAATGGAAAAAGAGGACTTCAATGAAGACTATAATGTAATTATCAATTTTCTCAATAACATAAAAGCAGGGGATCAAAACGACCCGGACCATGCAGAAGCGGTAAATTATGGTCTGGACGAGGCCCTGCGCATGCTTCCCGAAGGAGAAACCAATTTCCTGGTATTGGTAGGCGATGCCGGAAACCACAACAGGCAGGACCGCAGTTATGTGTCAAAAGAGAGAATTCAACAGATGGTTTCACTCAAGCAACCACATTTCCTCGCCTTTCAGGTCTCCAACCGCAGCAATGAAGGATTCCAGGCGTTCTCAAAATTTGCAGATGACGCAGCAGATATACTGAGCCAATCAGCTGCAACCATCCGGAGAAATTTCAAAATTCCTGTGGAGTTCCCGGGAGAAGCACAACTCACAACCGCATCAGAAAATGATAATTTCGAATATTCCAAGCTAGTCAACTCACCCATCGTGGGCAACCTGCTTGCATGCAAACCCGGTGAAAAAGTAGCCCCCGAGAAATTGGAAGAAGAAATTATAAAACTGGTTGATTTTTCAGAAGAACTGGTGAATGAAGTGGGAACTGAAGTAACTTCGGTCGGCAGCGGAAAGAAACTGGTGCTCGACCTCAGCAATGACGGCAATAATGAATACGAGCAATATGTTGATAACTATAACGGTATATTGTTAAACTTTTTCAATAACCTTAATTTAACTCCCGAACAGGCCAATTACATCTCCCAAACCCGTTTTCAATATTACCAGCCAGGATTTGCAGCCTACAAAGTCAATGGATTAAAGCATCCGCTTTTCAAACCGGTGGTTCTGATGAACAGACAAGAACTGGGAACCCTGAATAATTTATTCTCTGAGCTTGCAAAAGCTGTAACAGGTTCTTCTTCTGCCGAAAGAAGAGAAAAATTTCGCGAAACCTGGTTGAGGCTCCTTTCCAATCACCTTGGCGAGTCCAATATCGAAAGGCTGGCAACTATGACACTGGAAGAGATTGGTGGCATCTTATACGGAACAGGAGGTCTTCCTCTTGGATCCAATTTATTGATGAACAAAAACATTGATTGCGTCATCGACCCTGCATGCACAAGCGAAAGGGAATTTAATGCCCTCGTTTCAAGTCTTTACAATAACTCTGTGGAACTTCAAACTATACTGAATAATGACAATGACCCCCGGAAATTCCAATCCGCAGGGTTTATCTATTATTGGCTTGACTTCGATATTTTACCCTGAAAACCGAAATCATCACTTATGGAAAATATTGTATTTGATTTAAAGAATGTTAAATGCTCCTACAACGGCGGAGAACCTGTTCTGTTGATAGAGAAACTTCAGATACCCCGCGGAAAAATGACCATCCTGCTGGGGGTCTCCGGAGCAGGTAAAAGTACATTGCTGGAGACTCTCGGACTGATGAACAATACGCTGCTAACAGGCTCTGAAATCACCTTCCATACTTCCGGAAACACTTTTTCTTACAACAATATTTGGCAAAAAGGAGAACAAACCCTTTCTGGTCTGAGGAATAAATACTTTAGTTTTATTTTTCAAAATACCAACCTCATGCCCAACTTCACCGCTTATGAGAATGTGGCGGTAACCCAACTTTTACAGGGTGTTTCCATGCATGATTCCATGAAAAAAGTGGAAGAATACATGCATCTTATGGGGTTAAGCGAAGTTTCACTTCAAAAAAAAACCTATGAACTTGCAGGAGGACAAAAGCAGCGGCTCGCCTTTGTAAGGGCCATAACTCCGAAATTCGATGTCCTTTTTGCCGATGAACCCACTGGTAATCTCGACCGAAAAAATGCCCGTGAAGTGATGAACCGGTTAAAAACAGAGGTGACAGAAAAAAACAAATCGGCCATTATCGTCACCCACGATGTAGTTTTGGCAGAGGAGTTTGCAGACCAGATTATCATTATTGACAAAAAAAACGGGATCGGCAAAATTGAACCCTCAAATGTTTTTATCAAAAAACCGGGGAATACGTACTGGGTTAATCACCAGGGAGAAAAAACCAATATCAAAAACCTTTTTAGTACTATTTTGGAAATATCATGAAAAACTTTCTGATAAAAATAATTGCAGGTAAGGTAAATCCCGATTTTTACCGTCTCTTTTTGTTAAAAGAAGGGAAGGAATTGCTGGGGGAAAAATATAAAAATTTTTGGATTCTTCTTACCATCCTTTTCGGTACTTTCCTGACCATCGGGTTTGCCAACGGAAGCCTGGAATATCTTGAAAAAAAGATGAGTGACCCGTTTGTCAATTGGGTGTCGGTGGAAGTCCCCCTGGAAAAAAAAGATAACATTCAAAATACTGTCCTTGAGCTTCAGGCCGAAGACGTAAAAGAAGAATACCAGCTCGATACCATTACCGGATATTTTGAACTTTTGCTTCAACTTACCGGCCCCGAAAAAAATAACTCCAACTTTTTTATGGGAAGGTCTATCTCCGCACAAAGTCCAATCCAAAGTCAGGTTCTTTCGGGTAAAAACCACATTCGCGGAAAAAAAACGATTCACGAAAAAGACTTTGGCCTTATTCTGACCCGGGATGTATTTAATCAGTTGGGATACAGCCCCGAATCTCCTTTGGTTTATATGCCATTATCGATCAACGATACATTAAAACTGAATGCCCCTCTTCCGGTATTGGCTATCGTGGAAGAACTCCCCGGCCTGGCCGATTTTGCTTTTACTCCCTACTTTTATTACCAACGAATCCTCTCATCATCCAACCCCTTCCGGATCGACAAATACAAAACCCTTCATTTTCTTG
>CAYTDH010000005.1:0-17038 GCA_964436325.1 uncultured Tangfeifania sp. | reverse complement strand
ACCATTCCTCCAATACCGAAGAAAGTATGAAGGAAATCAGCGATTCCATTGTTTCCTTTTACGATGATTGTTCTTTTTTGGATTTTGGCCCCCGGGAAAATATCCAGGAAGACGCTGTTTATCACGAAGCCGGAATAAAAGCAGAAATCAGCTTCTTCCCTCAACCTTCTCCCCAAAAGCTCGACTCCATATTTAAGGAAATACAACAGGCACCTCAGTTCGAAAATTACTCCCTGACGCGCATTTACAATTATGAATTCAATTACATCAGCGCATACAACAAAGATGACTTCCATCTTTTATCGGTCTACTTTAAAGATTTAAATAACATCAGGGAATTTAAAGACTACCTGAAGCTGGAGCACGACATGGAAATCGATATGTCGTTGATTGAGGCCAAAGAAAATTATAATTTTATCAGCCGCCTTACCCGGATTATTTCGGTTATCCTTATTGCCTTCAGCATCTTTTCCCTGTCACTCTTTACCTCCAATGTTTTTGTGCGACATGTGGAAAAAATTGGAATGAATCTCGGAACATTTAAAGCATTTGGGTTAAACAACACAGTATTAAAGAAGATATACCTCCTGCTCATCTTTGCTTTATTGGTTGCGGCGATAATTCTAAGCCTTGTAACAGCCTGGATACTGGGTGAGCTGGGAATCATCAACCTGGTATTGGCCATGCTTGATTATACCCTGGAAAGCAACCAGGACTTTTTTAATTTGGCCAGCTACTGGACGCTGCTGTTTGTCATTTTCATCCTCGGTGCACTCTTTGCCTTTTTAAACAAAATGACCAACCGTCAATTGAAAAAAACACCCGGCGATTTAATTTATGGAAGAGATTAAATACATAAACCTATGAAAAACTTTATTTTATTCATCCTTTTTTTAGCAGGCCCCTTAACAGTATTCTCCCAGGACATTATCCACAAAAAAGAAGGGGGCAGAATTCAGTCGAAAGTGGTTTCCATTGAAGATGGAACCATCTTTTACCAACTGTACCAAACCAGAGATAACTCGGTTAAACAGATTCCGGTAGCCGAAGTTTCCATGATCGACTATGAGGAGGAGGGAATCGTTTTTAATCAAGACCTTACAGGACCTCTTATCAACTCCGACAAGGACCCAACAGCCGGGGCTCAGGGCACGGAGGAAAAGGAAGCTCCCGGAATAAAAAAATATGATATCATACACAATAAAAACGGAACCCAAGTTTTATCGAATATTATCGAGATTAAACCATCAACAGTGATTTATCAACCCCAGGGAAGACCATTTGAAGAAGAAATGAAAATTAGCCAAATCGATAAAATCGTATACGCCAATGGAAAAGTAGACCGTTTTTCAGCACCACCAGGAATCCAACAACCAGAGGACAAATATTCCACGCCACTGGTTGATAATAACTCAAAATCCCAATCAGACGGAATACGGGAAAAAGGCATGAAGAGAAAAGAAAAGAGATTGATTAACATGGATTATGACCGGAGTACGCTGACACTTCTGAGTTATGACAATGGAATCAACAATCCCGAAACCATGGGGCAAATAATTTCCCATATAAAAGTACCTCCAAAATACAATGATCATAACCTGCAAATAATGCAGTTACCTCTTGACCACAACCAAAAGGACATCCGGGAATCCATTAAAAAAAGATTAGATCACAATGAGATCAGTAAGAAAATCATTGCCCAATGGTTCAACTACGACGAAACAAACGGTTTCAACATGCAAAAAATACATGAAAGAGGAGCTTATGATGCTACCGACCAGGAGTATTACATTGCTTCAGCCTCCAAAAGAGGATTTGCTGCACTGAGGGATGCCGGCATTGACCTTATTGCGAAAAGTTACATCCTTGTTTTGGGTTTTGGCCAGATAAAAACCATGGAGCAGTATTATGAGGAAACAAAGACCAGAAAGAAAAACCGTATTAAAAATGGATTCACAGGAAGTGTCACGGCCCACATGTTCAAAGTTGATTTTGATGAAACAACAGCCAATCATTTCTTTAATGAAGTCTGGTTTGATGAAAGATCTGCAAGAGGCATTGGAAAAATCCAAAAGTACCAAAATATGGAAATTCCATTGGAATTTTTTGCGGAATGCACAGCAGTAGCAGAAGGATGGCAATACAACCCGGATTATAAATTGGGCTCAGAAAATCAAAAAACTGAAGAGGAATTATTGAAAGAATACACCATCAATGCCATCGATAATGTGCTTATTGAGATGGAAAACCAAAAAGAAGAGCTGCGCATCAAATCTCCCATTGTCAAAACCCATCCCGTTCAATTAAAAATTGGTGAAAAAGAAGGCGTGAAATTTGACCAACGCTTTTTTGTTTATGAAAATAAGCAAGATGACAATGGTTCAGTTTATTCCGACCATGTCGGGGTTATCAGGGCAAAAAATATTTCCAATAACCGACACATTGCCTCAGGGGATATGGAAACAAGTACTTTCTATCAGGTAGCCGGAAAACCTTTGGATAACCAGGGAATGTTTGTGCAACAAAACAATGATCTGGGCTTTTCGCTCTCATCGGGATACATGTACAAATTAGCAGATTACACCGAAGATCCTTATTTTAAAACAGACAAAAACACAGTACTTATCAGAGCTTCTTATTACCC
Source organism: uncultured Tangfeifania sp. (assembly GCA_964436325.1). Lineage (GTDB taxonomy): Bacteria > Bacteroidota > Bacteroidia > Bacteroidales > Prolixibacteraceae > Tangfeifania. The sequence continues at coordinate 14,394 of CAYTDH010000005.1, read as the reverse complement.
TAGAAACCTCTGGCCAAAACTGCTCGGAAAAAAATCCAACTGGTTCAAGCCTGGCCTGTTTACCTCCATGTATGTTTATTCGGACATCATCTTTCACATGGAAAATTCCGAAAGAATTTCCTATTCGGCAGGAATTGGAAATGACATGCATTTTGCACGCAACTTTTACTACTCCCCCTACATTGGTTATGGAAGAGATGAAATAATTGAAGGAGAATCCATAACGAAAATAGGTTTTCTTGAAGGGGGAATGTTGCTCGGGTCAAATATCACGCACAATGTTTCATTCAATATCCATGGGAAAACACTCTGGTATTGGAATATAAAGCTTCTTGACACTATTTTTGGTACAAAAACTAAAACTCTCTCCCTTGCAGTAAATGCATCCATCAAGGTAAACTTTTAAACTCAGAAATATGAAAACAAAAATCTTTTTAGCCGCAGCCATTTTTATGTTATTGTCAGCCTGCACAACTACCCGCAACCAAAAAAGAATGGCAGGCTACCTTATAAGCAATTATGAAGTAGAATGTATGGGAACAGGGATGGACGGCACTCAGCTCATAAAGGTGTGGGGATATGGGCGCACTTCCGAAAAAGCGATTGTTCAGGCCAAAAAGAATGCCGTGCATGCCATCACTTTTAAAGGCATCAACACCGGGAAACCAGGATGCATGAGACGGCCTCTGGTTTCTGAACCCGGAGCGGAAATGAAATACCGGAATTTCTTTGAAACATTTTTCACCAATGGGGGGCATTATCTCAATTTCATCTCCCTGACCGGTGATGGTGCGCCCGAACGGATTAAAATCTCCCGAAGGAATTATAAAGTAGGAGTTATTGTTTCGGTAGCCCACTCAAACCTTCGAAGGGAACTTGAAACAGCAGGAATTATTGATGAATTGGGTCGCGGATTTTAAAATGCATTCTTTATGAAAAAAACAATTTTTTTAGTTGCCATTTTCCTTATTGCAGTTTTATTTGCTTTTGGTCAGGCACAAAAACCCACAATTATGGTTGTTCCCAGCGATAACTGGTGCATACAGAACGGCTATTCCTACACCATTGACAATATGGGCAGACAACAAACACTCCCGGATTACCAAAAAGCCCTTCAACTGGAAACCGACCTTTTGCTGGTCATCGCAAAAATCAACAGCCTGATGGCCGACCGGGGATTTCCCCTGGTCAATCTGGAGAGCGCACTTCGAAATATTGAAACGCAAAATGCCGAAATGAACATGCTTCAAAGTCGCTCCGGAGCTTCCCTGGCAGAAAATCCCATTGACATTCTGAAAAGAACAGCCAGAGCAGACATCATCATTCAATTGACCTATAAAGTCAATCGCTCGGGGCCTTACAAATCAGTGACCTATATCATGCAAGGGATTGATGCCTATACCAATAAACAGATAGCCGGCTCGCAAGGAACTGGGGAATCTTCCTCGGCAGCTGCCCTGCCTGTATTGTTGGAAGAGGCTGTCCTTGCCAATATCGATAATTTCAATGCCCGGCTACAAGACCACTTCGATGATCTATTCCAAAATGGCCGTGAAATTACATTTGCTGCACGCATATGGGACTCTTCTCCCATTGACCTTGAAAAACTCTACTCTTTTCAGGGTGAAACGCTTGAATTGGGTGAAATAATCGAAGACTGGGTAGCAGGAAATACAGTGCAGGGACGATACAGCCTCTATACATATACAGCCTCACAGCTTGTCTTTCAGCAGGTCCGGATACCCCTTTACAACGAAAGAGGGAGAGCTATGGATACACGAAGATGGATCAGAAAATTACGAACCGAACTTCGGCAGCCCCCCTTTTCACAGGACTGTAAAATTTATACCCGTGGTCTTGGAGAAGTTTGGCTGATAATCGGTGAAAAATAAAAAACAAAAAATAATGAAACAACTATTATTCATTTTGCTAATCTCAGGAAGTTACCTGGTCGCATCGGCTCAAAATGATCTTGGAAAAAGCAATGACAATGATCGAATTGCTATCGATATTTTTATCCCTCCCAACATTGAAAGTATCCCGGAGCATGCCCGGAGTCTCCTGCAAAGCAAACTAACACAAATCGCTGCCCAACAAGGACTGAGCGGGTCGGGAGATGCGTCAAGATTTCTGCTGACCGCCAAAATGGAACTCCTCACAAAAAACATAACCCCAACTACCCCGCCAGTTGAGACCTATACTTTCGATACGTATCTGTATATCGTAGATAATATTGAAAGAATAATCCTTTCTTCCACTTCCCTTTCGACCAAAGCAGCTGGAACCAATAAAACCCGGGCTTATACCAATGGTTTAACAACCATCAATGAAAATAACCCCCAAATCCGGAAGTTTTTGTCTGATGGAAAACAAGAAATCATTCGCTATTACAACGCCAAATGTGATTTCATAATTGCCAATGCCAATTCCCTGGCTTCACAAAACCGGTTCGAGGAGGCTATTTTTACCCTCTCCTCAGTCCCTGAAGTGTGTAAGGAATGTTATATGAAATCGCTTAAGGCCATAGAACCAATATTCCAGGAATACCTCAATCACGAATGTGCCTCGTTTCTGAGCAGGGCAAGGGGTCTCTTTGCAGCGAACCCAAACGCTACCGGTGCATCCGATGCCATCGAAATGCTGGCCTTGATTGATCCTGATTCAGAATGTTTCGATGAAGCGGATGAATTAATCGGGAAAATTGAACAAAAAATGCGACAGGATGAAACCCGGGACTGGAATTTCATGAGGGATGTTTACGGAAACCAGGTCGAGCTTGAAAGACTGAGAATTGAAGCTTACCGGGATGTAGGTGTCGCATTTGGAGAAAACCAGCGCTCCAACTATGATGTGCTTTGGCTTTTTGATTGATTCGGAAAAACAAGTACAGGCGTATTTGAAAAAACAAGGAAAAATAACCACAGGAGGATATATGAAAAAATTTTGGATGATCGCTACATTGTTTATTATTCCACTTTTTTCTCTCTCCCAGGACATTATCTACAAAAAGGAGGGGGGCAAAATTCAGTCGAAAGTGGTTTCCATTGAAAATGGAATCATCTTTTACCAATTGTACCAAACAAGAGATAATTCGGTTAAACAGATTCCGGTAGCCGAAGTTTCCATGATCGACTATGAGGAGGAGGGAATCGTTTTTAATCAAGACCTTACAAATACTCCTTCCATCTCCGGCAAGGACCCAACAGCCAGGGCTCAGCGCACGGAGGAAAAGGAACAAATGAATGAACGATTCAATAAAATCATCAAAAAAGACGGGGAAACCATCCGGGCCGTTGATGTAGATATATTCCCGGAAGTGGTTAAATTCCGGTATTCCAATCAGCCAGATGGTCCTTTGAGAAATTTACCCCGGGAAGATATTGCCAAAATCCTTGATCCCGACGGACAGGAAAAATCCTTCCCTGGCAAAACATATGCGGAAAAAGAAGAAACAGCCGGGGAAACCGAAACGTCATTTTCTGACAAAGGCAGCCCCGAAGCCATTTCGGGTTCCGGCAGCCCCGGAACCTCCTTCCGTTTGGGAACGGGTTATGGAAACAGCTATGGCGGGGCCGGCGTGAAAGCTCAGTTGTTATTTGGCGAAAACAATTTCAAAATAGGGATTCATGGAGGTGCTGGCTATTACTTCGAAGAACCCAACCCCGCAGCACAAAAAGTTCTTTCCTACAGTGCCGGACTTCAATTGTATTTTTTGGAAGGACTGTACCTCAACGCCCAGTATGGGGGATTGGGAATTTACCGTCAGGCAGTTGTTAAACCAAACACCAGCCTTGTCTCTTACCAGCTTTCTCCTCTTGAAGGAGTAAGTCTGTTGGGAGGTTACGATCTTAAAATTGCCCGTAAACTGGCATTCAATATGGCAGGTGGCGTTTGTTACGACTTAAACGGAGGCCAGAACACTTACCCGGCATTTGATCTAGGAATAATGCTCATTTTTTAACAAATAATTTCGTTCTCAAATGAAAAAACGAATCAATTTAATATCAATTCTTCTCGTATTGCTCCTCTCCTGTCAAAGAGAATACACAGAGCCAGCAAAAGATATCCGGATTCAAAAAGGGGATATGGTTTATCCAGGGTCCACCCATATTTTTGATGAGTTCGAAAATGAAAACTTTCTGATCGATTACTCACCCGGTGACGGAAAAATCATTATGAAAAAAAATGAATTTACCGCACCTATCGAAAAAGATCATGTTTTAATGATAGGCCCCTCAGAAAATACGCCCTTCGGAGCTTTGAGAAAAGTAACAAGTATCGATGAAAAAGGTGAAACATTTGAATTTTCAACGGTACAGGGAAATTTAAATGAGGCCATTATTGAAGGAGAGATTGTTGCTGAGCTTAACCTGAATGCGGCTAACCTTAACGAAGTATATGCGCTCAATGGCATCAAGCTTAAGTCTGCATCCCAGACCAACATGAATGTGCTGGAAATATCACTCGAGGATGTTGACTTAACGGGAGGGGAAGGTCCCGTTCCCATTTTACTTAATGGGAAACTGGAAATGGACATAAATCCCAAGGTCAATATGAATTTTGCAATTGGGCAAAAACCAAAAGTTAAAGCAACTATTGAGTCCACCATTTACCAAAACATAAGTCTCTCCGCAGAATATGAAATGGAAACCGAAAATGAAGTAACGGTTTATGAAGCCTATTTTCACCCCATTGTTATATGGGGTGTTGTATTAATCCCAAAATTTGAGTTAATCGCAGGTTATGAAGGGGATTTCAGAACGCAAATCGGCTTTACGGCCGAACAAAGAATCTCTAAAACGTATGTTGTCTCAAATACGGATGAAGAAGAACCCCGGGAAACGACACCTGAAATAAACGAGGGAAATGCAAACCTTGAACTGGACGGGGAGGCGTCCTTACGTGTTTATACCGGACCTCAAATGGAAATTTTGGTTTTTGGAGCCGTTGGTCCATATGTGAATTTAACGGGTGGCTTTTCCTTAAATGCTGATATTCATGATTGTCCGTGGTGGACACTGAATGCCGACATAGGAGGTACCATAGGTTTGGAAAGCGAAATCTTCGACATTGAGGATGTTCCTGAAATTGATTTTCAACTGGGTACATGGCTCCTTAGTTCAGCCAGTGGATGTCACGTAACACCTGGTACAATCAATGGGAGCGTGACAGATGCAAATACCGGAAATCCTTTGGGAGGAGTAACCGTAAAGGTAGGGAACTGGGAGAATAACAACTTTTCGCCAATAGCCACAACAACAACCAATACCAGTGGAAACTATTCGGTTTTGGTAACACCAGGTGATCAATACAGCATTCAGTTCACAAAAACAGGCTACCAAACCTTAATTTATCCTATTCCAGACCCTATTGGGGAAGGAGAATCCTACTATTTAGGAAAAGAATTGCAAATTGATAATTCCTTTTCAGGAAACGGAAGTTTCGGAGGCACCATTGTAAATGCATTCACAGGCAATGCAGTTGAGGGAGTTACACTCGATTTGCTCGAAGGAAAAAACTCCACAAGCAATCAAATCATTGACTCAGAACAATCAAACTCCAATGGGCAATATGTTTTTAACGAGATCCCAGGTGGCCATTATACCATAAAAATGAGTAAAAATGGTTTTATAACTGACTCCATCAATGTTATTTGCCTGGGAGGCCAATCCACAGGAAACCAAAATGGTACTCTATCTCCGGAAATTTCCGATGACGAATGGAGAATCGTGTTGACATGGAGTGAAAATCCAGATGACCTGGATTCCCATTTAACCGGTCCCGATACAGGAAATGGGCGCTTCCATATTGCGTATTTTAACGAGGAAATAAGTTTCCCTGAAAACCAATTTTCAGGCAACCTTGATGTGGATGATAGGGATGGGGAAGGCCCTGAGACCATTACCCTGAAAAATATCTCCAATGGAGTATACCGGTATTCTGTTCATGATTTTTCGAATAAAGGGGAAACCTATTCGCTCGCACTGGCCAATTCCGAAGCCAGAGTAATCGTTTTTAACGGAGGCAGAATAGTAGAAGAATACAATGTACCCAATATAGATGGAACATTATGGACTGTTTTTGAAATTGAAAATAACCAACTGAATGGAATCAATACAATGGAATATGAATCAGATCAAGGCGAAATAAAATCAGCCACAATAAAAACCGATAAATTGTTATTTAAAAACTTACCAACTAAATAAGAAAGGAGAACTCCATGAAAAAATGTATTCTTTTCTTTCTTTTAATAAATTCACTTGCCTCCATCGCCCAAAAGAATACCGGTCCTGCCATCCTTTTTATCCATGGCCTGGCAGGGGCACATACCACCTGGGATGAACTGGTTTCGGACCTCCCGGAAGACTACTTCTATGTGGGTAACCTGGCGGTGGGAGCAACCGGCGATGTCTCTTTTGAAGACGCTGCCCGGACTGCTCTCATGCCCCAAAACCTGTTCTATCCCTGCTTTACCATGGATTTTTCAGATAACCAGGAATTATCATTTGTTGAGCAGGGCAGGGAACTTCATCATACCATACGGTTTATCCGCGAGCAGTTCAATATCGACAAAGTCATCCTTTTTGGGCACTCCATGGGAGGGATTGCCAGCCGGCAATACATCAATGACTATGGAACCCAATATGTGGCCGGTCAGGTGATGGTTACATCCCCCAACCTGGGGTCTTACCTGGGGGAATTCGATTCAGTAAACCATTTTACGGATGATATGATCAACAAATCTTTAGAAACAGAACGCTTTTTCGACCTCAAAATAAAAACCGCCCAACTAAAAGCACTCATCGCCAAAGTTCTGTCCGGTGTGGATATCAACGCCAAAGCAGTAAAAATGTTAGCTCCGGGAAGTCGGGAGCTCAAAAACCTCAATGGAGTTGAATACCCTCCTGAATTGCCGCTCGTTATTGTTCTCAGTAATTTTGAACCGAAATCAGTTTTTGACTCACCAAAAAAAGAATATCTCAACCGTTTAACTGGTTTCTCAAAATTTTTCAGCGAACAAATAAACCTTTATACATTTGTGGAAAGCAAAAACATTGCCCCCCGGGAAAAAACGATAGAAATTTTTTCTTACGCCCTGCAGCAAAACTTCACCGATGGAGTCGTTAGCATCCCCTCCCAGGATATCCGGCTGGCAGTGCCCAATGGCCATGAAATTGATCCTGAATACCTTGAAACCGACCGTTTTCACTTATCCACCAACAAAGATATACCGGTGATGCATGAAGCTCTGGATATCATAACCCGGAAAAAGCCGCTCATTCCCCGCGGAGACAGCCAAACCAGGAATATCGGTTTTATCATCGATTCTTCGGGTAGCATGAAAGATAACGACCCTTCCGGTATCCGTAAAACAGCCCTGAAACAGATAAGCCGGTTGATTAACCCTTTGGATAACGTTTTCCTGATTGATTTTGACGGAGCGGCAAATTGGCTGAACTCAGAAAACTGGAGAAACTGGAGTACCGAACAACTGGCCCGGGAAATCGACCAAATCGATTCCAATGGGAACACTGACATCGGCAGGGCGCTGAACGCTATGAAGAATGTCTTTTCCAATCATGCCGGAGATTTTAACAATAGCGGAATCCTGTTGTTTACCGACGGAAAAAGTGATTACAACAATGAAGCTTCATGGTTTGCCGAAAACAATATTCCAATACATGTTGTCAGCTACAAAGATAAAGCCGATTTCGGATTACTGCAAAGCATTGCCTCCACCACTAATGGCGAATATAACCAGGCAAACAACGAAATGGAAGTGGTGGCCGGATTTATGAAATTTTATCAGAGGCTGTCAAATAACAACTTGTTTTACGCTGTTTCGGATACCCTCATGAATGGAAATCCCAACGGGCACGATTTTTTTGTTGACCCTGCATCCAAGAACCTAAACCTGATCCTTAACTGGATAGGAGAAGCTCCCATTCTCGAGTTAATAAACCCGGTGGGGCAAAGAATTTCATTTGATAAACTCAAAAACAATATCCTGAAAACTGAAAATTATTTGATCGCCAACATCGAAAAACCTGAAAAAGGAAAATGGAAAGCAGAAATAAACCCTACAGACCCTCAAAACGATTCCAGGTATCTGTTTCAAGCAAATGCTCAATCCCCCTATGAATTAAAGCTACAGGTAAAAAAATCTCCCAATGGTCCCATAATCCTTGAATTGCTGAGTAACAACGATGAAATTGACCTCCAAAAAACAAAAGTGAAAGCCTGGGCTACAACCCCAAAAGGTGAAAGCCTCTCTATCTCCCGAAACTTTAAAAACAGGAAACTCCGTTTTTTGCCCAGAAATCAAAAAGGAAATTATACCTTTACGGTGAATATGGAAGCTTTGACTCAAAAAGGAGATACCATTTCGCGGACTTTCAGACACAGCCAGTTTATCGGTGAAATTGTGCCTGGTTTTATTTCTTCCGTTGCCAACAAGATTAGTGGCAGCGTAATCCGCTCAGAGGTTGTTCTTTCAGGAAATAACCTTTCGGGAATTCCCTGTTATATTTATAACCCCGGAGAAACAAAAAACAGAGCCAAAGCCTCCGGATTTGTATCCACCCAGATAAAAAACAACTTGATTATTCAACTAACGAATTTCGCCGGAAATGAACCGATCGTGCCCGGTGACATTATTGAACTGGATTTGATCTCATGGAGAAAAGACTAATACCTATGCCCAAGAACCACAAAAATACCACACTAAAACAATCTTATATGACCCAGCACCCATATTCTACCGTTATCATTGACGACGAGCCCGATGCGTGCAACCTGATATCAAACCATTTAAAAAAGCACCCCGGCATCATCGATGTTACTTCTTTTACCAACTCTGAAGATGGCCTTGCCCACATCAAAAAAAATCCACCCGATATCCTTTTCCTGGATATGATAATGGGAAAACCGGACGGAATAGACATTCTTGAATCCATTGTCCGTGAAAAGCTCAATATTTACATTGTAATCGTTACTGCACATGAAAAAACCATCATTAAAGCAGCCCATTACAACATGATAGACTATATCCTCAAACCAGTTGATACTGCTACGGTGGAGGCCGTTATTCAAAAAATCCTGAAACTTGACAACTTTCAGTCAAATATCAATCAAGTAAAAAAATTTAATCAAAGCTTTGAACTGAAAATCAGAATCCCCAGTAGCTTTGAGGAATTTTATTTCATCCCTGAAGAGATATTCTACCTGGAGGCAGACAGCAATTACACACACATTTATACAGTAGAAGGTCAGTTATTTACCTCGAGCTTCCATTTGGGAAAAATTCAACAACTGCTTCCTCCGAATATTTTTTTCAGGATATCGAGAAAGGTAATTATTAACCTGCGATACCTGCGAAGAATCGATAAAAAGAACAAAATCTGTGTATTAAGTCATCCGGAAAAGGAACTCCCTTATTCGCGAACTTTATTGAAAAAGCAGGGACTGTTATAAAACAAAAAAAGAAGGCTGATTCTGTTTTTCCGGTTCAGCGTCACCATAAAAAACCAAAAAAAGATAAAAACAAACATAGCCCCTGAAGGCCCTTATTTTACGAATCGGGAAACAACTTTTTCAGACCTTCAAAATACGGCAGCTTTTGCCATTATAAAAAGGACACCGCGGTGAAAAAATGTAACTGAGGAGGCGGAGCTATGTAAAAACAGGAAATTTAATGACTTATTCATTAAAATGAAATAGTAAATTACCCGGATTACAATTAAATGAAATGATGAATGAAATGAATCTTTTTGGAACAAAAACACTGGTCTTATGCTTTCTCGTCATCTTTCCAGCATTTACACTATTGGCCCAGAACATTCGCGAAGTTGACCCGGAGTCACTCTCCGAGTCGGAAATTCAAAAAATTGAAAACACCATCCGCGAATCGGGAATGTCGATTGACGAAGCAGCCCGCGTGGCACAGCAGCGTGGTGCCACACCACAACAAATTGAAGCCATGAAATCCCGAATTGGAAAAAGTTCTGCCCGCAGAGACACTGTCATGCAAATGACCCCGGAAACAGAAGAAGAAACAGAGAACGCTTCCCCCAACCTGTCTCAACGAAAATCACCGTTCAAAGAGTTCACAGAAAATGCAGTTTTTGGCTCAGAACTGTTCAACAGGGAAAACCTCACGTTTGAACCAAGTACTCCGATTCAACCACCTCAAAACTATAAAATCGGGATAGGGGATCAAATCATCATCACCATTTGGGGGAACTCTCAAAACAATTATCAACTCGAGGTTAACACCAACGGCCAAATCTTCATCCCTGATGTGGGGCCTGTCTTTATTGCCGGGCTTCCTCTGCGTGATGCACGCAATAAAATCAAAAAGCGGCTTTCAGCCATTTATGAAGATATGAACAGCCCGTCTCCCCAAACCTTTGCCCAGGTGAATATGGGGCAGCTCCATTCCATCCAGGTCAACATTACCGGCGAGGCCACAGCACCCGGAACGTACAGCCTTCCACCAACAGCTACCCTGTTCAATGCACTCTACCTCTCAGCCGGCCCCGGGGAAATCGGGTCTTACCGGAACATCCGTATTATCCGCGACAATAAAACTTACCGGACCATCGATATTTACCCGTTTCTTTTGGAAGGAAATACCTCAAACAATATTGAACTCCGACAAGAGGATATTATTTTCATCCCACCAGTCAGGAAAGAGGTAACTGTAACGGGCGAATTTAAACGGAACAAACGCTTTGAAATTCAACCGGGAGAGACCCTGAAGGAGGTAATTGAGTTTGCCGGAGGTTTCACTCCCGAATCCTGGCAGCAATACATTCAAATCCACCGGAAAACACCCGAAGGAACCAAAATTATCGATGTTCCGTTCGATGAACTGGAAACAACCGGGTTGAAAAACGGCGACCTGATCACTACCGGCGAGCTGACCAGGCGTTTCAGTAACAGGGTAACCATTTCAGGGGCTGTGCACCGTGCAGGAGAATATGAATGGAAACCCAACATGTCGCTGATGAACTTAATCCATAAAGCCGACAGCCTCAAAGACGACGCTTACCTTAAACGCGTAGTAATCAGCAGGCTTCAACACGACTCCACCCGTATGAATTTATCCATCGACCTCCGTCCCGCCCTGGAGGGAGAAGAAGTTGTTCCGCTCCGTCCGGAAGATATCGTTTTGATTAAATCTCATTACAACCTCAAAGAGACGCCCTCCTTGACTGTTTCCGGAGAGGTCAGGGAACCGGGAACATTTGAATATGCCGAAGAAACCACCCTTGCCGATGCCATTTTCCTGGCGGGAGGATTCACTGAAGGCGCAGACAGTACCTTCATAGAGGTTGCCCGCAGGCTGTCCTATGCAGAAGCAGCCATTTCTTCCGAAAAACTGGTCCACATTTTTAGCTTTGACCTGCCCCGTAGCCTTGAAAAAGGGAGCCAGGAAGCGGAGTTCGTATTGGAACCTTTTGACCATGTATCCGTCCGAAGGGCCCCCGGCTATCGCGAAAACGCCAATGTCATGGCCACAGGAGAGGTGGTTTACGCGGGAATGTTTGCCCTCCGCAATAAAAACCAAAGGATATCCGACCTGCTGGACATGTCCGGCGGACTCACCCCTCATTCATATCCTGCCGGCGCAACCTTCACCCGGGTATCCGAAGAAATGGGAACAGAAAAGATTGCCATTGAAATGACCAAAATCCTGCAAAATCCAGGTGGCCCTGAAGACCTTATCCTGAACGACGGCGATATCCTTCATATCCCCGAATTCATGCAAACGGTAAAAATTACCGGAAGTGTGCAAAATCCATTCTCCATTACCTACGAGCAAGGGAGGTCACTGAAATATTACATCGATAAAAGCGGGGGATTCAGCGACAATGCACTGAAGCGGAAAGTATTCGTCCGCTATCCTAACGGAGCAACGGCTTCTACCAAAAGTTTCATTGTGAAATCCTACCCTAAAGTATTGCCCGGAAGCCAAATTGTAGTGCCGGCAAAACCCGAAAAAAACCGGATGGAGACCGGCCAGTGGCTCGCTATTGCCAGTACCTTCTCCTCCATTGCCGTAGCCATTGCTGCCATCCTGCGTTAAACAACTGCCTCTCTTTACAAAATTAGTAATTGACATCATGAATGAACATCAGAAAAACAAACCGGCTGTTGAAGAGGACGAAATCGATCTGATTCTCCTGGCCAAAAACTTATGGGATAAGCGAAAATTCATTATTATCACCATTCTGGGCTTTTCCATTTTGGGTGTCCTGGCAGCTTTCTTGTCTCCTGTAAAATACACCGCCAGTTCCACCATGGTTCCTCAACTGAATGAGGGAAATCCAAAAATGGGAAATCTCTCCTCCCTGGCTTCTATGGCCGGATTTAACCTTAACCTGACTGGTGAGGCAAGTCAACTCTCTCCCCGCGCCTACCCCAAAATTGCCCAAAGTGTCCCCTTTCAGCTTCGCCTGATGAATATACCGCTGAAGTTCAGCGACCATAAAGACTCTTTGTCCCTCTACGATTATTACACCAAACACCATAGCCCCGGCATCATATCGTTGGTGAAAAAATACACTATCGGACTGCCCGGCTTGGTGTTGCAAAGTTTGAAAAAGGAGGAAACAGCCAGCAAAACCACTTTGCCGGGCCAAAAATCCGGAGCGCTTGAACTCACCGAAGAGCAGGAAAAGGTGCGCAAGATCATTGAAGAAAACATCGGAGTGGAATTAAATGAACAGGAGGGTTATCTTGAATTAAAGGTCGGTTTTTACGACCCTTTAGTGGCCGCACAGGTGGCACGCCATGCTCAGCAACTGCTGCAGGATTACATCACCCGGTTTAAAATTGAAAAAGCATCGGCACAGCTTACTTTCATAAAAGAGCGGTATAACGAAAAAAAACAGGAGTTTGAAAAAGCACAGTCCAGTCTGGCGGAATTCCGCGATGCCAACAAAAATGTAACCAGTGCAATAGCCCTTACCGAACAAGAACGGTTACAAAACGAATACCAACTGGCCTTTAATGTCTATTCCAACCTGGCACAGCAACTTGAAGAAGCCCGCATTAAAGTGAAAGAAGATACCCCTGTCTTTTCGGTTATCCAACCCGTAACCGTCCCGCACGAAAAATCCCAGCCCAAACGAATGCTGATTTTAGTCATATGGACTTTCCTGGGTGGCATTGTCGCTATAGGATGGGTTTTCGCCGGACAATTTCTCGGCTCTGCCCGTGAACGCTGGCATGAAATCGATGAAGAACAAGCCGGAGGATGAAACGACAAACAACAAATGACAGAAATATAGGAGAGGGAAAGTCCCGGCTTGCCGGGACAGGGTGAGGGAATAATTTCCCCAGCTTAAACCCATTCAGTTGAAAAAACCTATACCACACGCATTCCCCCAATTTGTAATTCGTAATTCACGAATTCGTAATTATCTTAACGCCAGGCACACCAGGTAATAAACATTTTTCATATTTTTATCCAGTAAAAAATAGAATATGCCAGAAATTTTCAGAGAGTTGGGATTTGTTTTTTTCTTTTATTCAAATGAGGGGAACGAACCTATGCATATTAACGTAAGAAAAGCCGGAGGCTTTGCTAAATATTGGATGGAACCAATAGAACTGGAATTCTCCCAGGGAATGAAAGTAAATGATTTAAAAATTGCTGAAAAGTTGATAAAAAAGCATGTTGAATTAATAAAAAGTAAATGGTATGAGGTACATGGTAGCTGAACTGCTTTTCACAGTGAAAAAAGCATGGTATGAGAACGGTATGATTTGTATGCTCATGTCCGACAACAAGGAAATACGGTTTCCCGTAGCGGCGAATAAAAAATTGCGCAATGCCACTGACCAGCAAAAAGGGAATATCGAACTAATTTGCGGAGGAACAGGCCTGCACTGGCCCGGTCTTGATGAAGACCTCTCTGTAACCGGCATAATGGAAGGAAAGTATGGCCATTAATTTTGTCCACAAACCCCATTATTTCCCCAGGATGAAGAACTACCCCCGGGAAAAAGTGTCGGGTTCGAAATCATCAATCGGTACCACTTAAAAAAATAACAAAGGGGGTCAATCAATTACGAATCTGAGAATTACGAATGACAAATGACAGAATGCGGAGGATATAGGCGAATTTTCGGGGGAAACATGAATTCCGGGTCCACTGGCTAGCCTGCTTGCCGGTAGGCAGGCCTGCCTGTTCCGGTAGGTATGCGGACAGGCAACAACGATCCGTCGCCAGGCGGACTGCCAACCACAATAACCTCCTCACCCTGACATCGCAAGCGATGTCTTTCCCTCTCCGAGAGGGAGGGGGTCTACATTCCATGGCTACAGATTGAAGACAACCAAAATAAACCCTTGCCCCGGCAAAACCTGACCTTCCCCCTCTC
>CAYTDH010000004.1:28110-36676 GCA_964436325.1 uncultured Tangfeifania sp. | reverse complement strand
AAAAACCTATTATCGTATACAAGTCGGGGCGCTTCCCCGAGTCGGCAGCAGCAGCCGCTTCGCACACCGGCGCAATGGCTTCCGAAGATTCGATTTATGATGCTGTTTTCCGCAGGGCCGGATTGGCGCGGGTTTATGATTTTGGAAACATTTTCGACTTTACCGACCTCGTGGGCCGTCGACGCATTCCGAAAGGAAACCGGCTGGCCATTGTTACAAATGCCGGCGGCCCCGGAGTTATGGCAACCGACTCCCTGATTTCATGGGGTGGCAAACTGGTAAAACTCTCGGATGAAACTATGCAGAAACTGAATGATTACCTGCCGCCGTTCTGGTCGCACGGAAACCCGGTTGATGTGCTGGGAGATGCAACTCCCGAGCGGTTTGCAAAGGCAACGGAAATTGTTCTGGAAGATGATAAGGTAGATGCAGTGCTGGTATTGCTTACTCCACAGGCAATGACCGACCCCACCAAAACCGCGGAAGCCATTGCCGAAATGGCCGGAAAAACTTCCAAATCGATTATGACAGGATGGCTGGGAGGAAAAAGCATGCGCGACGGCATACAAATTTTTAACCAGGCCGGAATTCCAAACTATCAGGCCCCGGAACAGGCGATTCGTGCTTTTATGACACTTTCGCACTATTCCCAAAACCTGGAAATGCTTTATGAAACACCAAAAGAAGTACCGCTTTCGTTCCAGTACGACAGAAATGTGTTGCGCGAAAAATACCTCAAAGAGGTTTTCCCGAAAGCTAAAATTCTGAATGAGGATGATTCGAAAATGCTGGTAAACGACTACGGCATCGATACCACACACCCAACACCGGCAGCCACCGAAGACGAAGCAGTGAAAATTTCGGAAAAGAAAGGTTACCCTGTGGTAATGAAAATTTACTCTCCGGATATTACCCATAAATCCGACGTGGGAGGTGTTGCCCTGAATATAAAAGATGAAGAAATGGTTCGGGCTACTTATCACAACATGGTAAAAACTGCTGCTGAAAAACGACCGGATGCAAAAATTGAAGGTGTAACCATTCAACGAATGGTAGACACCAAAGATGCGGTTGAGTTGATACTCGGAACGAAAAAAGATCCGGAATTCGGGACAGTGATGCTGGTTGGAATGGGCGGAACATCTGCTGAATTGTTTAAAGACAAGCGACTCGAATTTCCACCGCTAAACGAGCGTTTGGCCCGCCAGATGCTGGAATCGCTTAAGATTTATCCGTTGCTTGAAGGATACCGGGGAGCCACTCCCAAAAATATCGACAAACTGGTTGAAGTGCTCATTCGCATGTCGTACCTCGCAGCAGATTATCCTGAAATCAAAGAACTGGATATCAATCCATTGATTGTGACTCCCACCGATGTCATTGCGCTGGATGCCCGTATTGTCGTGGATGAAGAAGTAATGCAGAATCCGGTAAAAGAATACTCTCACCTGATTCTGCGGCCTTATCCGGAAAGCCTAATCACTACCGAAAAACTCAAAGATGGCTCGCCAGTGGTTCTCAGGCCAATCAAGCCCGAAGACGAACCCATGTGGCTCGAATTACTCGGAAGCTGTTCCAAAGAATCGATTTACCACCGGTTTAGGTATGATTTCTATTTTGATTCGCATGAAGTAGCCACCCAATTCTGCTTTATCGACTACGACAGGGAGATAGCCATTGTGGCTGAAGTGGAGGAAGAAGGCAGGAAAAAACTGGTTGGAGTGGGACGATTGATTGCTGATCCTGATGTGGAGGTCATGGAATATGCCGTTTTGATTACCGACAACTGGCAAAAGAAAGAACTGGGATACATGCTCACCGAATATTGCATGGAGATAGCCAAAATGAGGGATGTTAAAAAATTGGTAGCTGAAACCACACGCGATAACAAACCCATGATTTCTGTGTTCCGTAAACTCCATTTCAAAATACGATTCAACGAGGATACCACGGTTTCTGTCACCAAAGATTTGACCGGTGAATTTGAATAAAACAGATAATGAAAACAAAACAACTCCCGGCAGCCGGAAAACTTCCCTGCCGGGTGTTTTGTGCCTGATTTAAATGGATATTGAGAAAATAAAACTGGCAGCTCAACTCATTCGAAAGTCCAAATACATGGTGGCTTTTACCGGAGCCGGGGTTTCGGTAGAAAGCGGCATCCCACCATTCAGGGGAGCCGGCGGCCTGTGGAATACCACCCATCCCATTTTCCTTGAAATTGAGTATTTTCACAAAAAACCACTACAGGCATGGAAAAAGATAAAAGAGGTTTTTTACGATAAACTGGGCGATGCCGAACCCAATAAAGCCCATGAGGTGTTGGCCAAAATGGAAAAAAGAAGTTTCCTGGAGTCCATTATCACCCAAAACATCGACCATCTCCACCAAAAAGCAGGCAACAAATATGTATATGAGCTGCATGGGACCTATCGCCGGCTGGTGTGTACCGAATGCAGCTCTGAATACGATATGAGTTTTGCCGATTTAAATTTCCTTCCGCCCACCTGTTACATCTGCAAAGGAATCCTCAAACCCGACATGGTTTTTTTCAATGAACCCATTCCTCCTTTCGCCAAAAAACGTTCGTTTGAAGAGGCCGAAAAATCGGATCTACTCCTGATAATTGGAACACACGCCGAAGTTTTACCAGCAGCTAGAATTCCTGAAATTGCCAAAAAAAACGGGGCCAAAATCATTGAAATCAATATCAAACCCTCCCCTTTTTCACATTCCATTACCGATGTATTCATTCAGGCCAAAGCAACCGAAGCCATGGAAAAAATCGGGGAGTTGCTGTATTTGTAGGTTTTATGGAATTTCGTCTTTTTTCGGAGACAGGAATAATTCCTGACTTATTCAGGTTAAGGGTGTGTAATAGAATAATCTGCCTGAAGATATTTTATAACTCGTTGAATAAATGAAATCTAAAAATGTTTATCAGCTAACTTAATTCATTACACCCCCTAAATTCAAATAATGTTTTGCCGTTACTTATCTTTAAAAAATTTGTTAAATCCTTTTAAAAGAAGACCCTCTTTAAGTTTTTTATCTCCTGTCCAAATAGAAATATTTAAATCTAAGGCAAGTGCAATAAAGGGGGTGTCTTTTATATCAACATCTTTACACAATTCATACGCCTGCTTCCTGCTGTTAAAACCAATAAAATCAATGGGAACAAAAACGATTCGCTCAATAATACCATTTAAATACAAATAAAACTCAGATTCATCCAGTTTTGAATTTTTTATGAGTTTGTCCTTATGTTTGTATATTTCCGTTATTAAGAAATTTGGGGCATAAAAGGTCATATTATTCTCGAATAATAATTCTCTGATTTTCGATGCTTTTGGAATTAAAGCAGAGAAAATAAGGTTGGTATCGACAACTACAGAATTCATAATCATCATTTAATGCCTTCAAGAAATTTGCCTCCGTTTTTATTCCACCAATCCTGGTTAATTTCTTCTGCAATGCTTAAAATATCTGAATCAAATCCTGATTTTTGTGCGAGTTCTTCTAACTCCAACCTTTTAACCAATGAAATCAAATAATTCTCATCAAACCCCTCTTTATTCAATTTCAGAATCATTTGGTTGCCTTTATTTTCTATGACTAAATTTTTCATTCTCTTTTTTTGCAAATTTACTTAAAATCTGTTTCATTTATATTATTGTCAAAACAATTCTTTTCCTTAAAAAAGGCAGAAAACCATTCCATATTTTGACATAAGTATTTACCATTCGTAACTTTGGAACTATTTCACAAAAAATGAAAAAAGAATACCTGGTTTCAAAATACCCATTCACCTCACTTGCGATAAAACAACTGGATGGCTATTGCAACCGGAATTTCAGGATTGAAAGTACCGAAGGAAACTTTATCCTGAAAGTGTATCCGAATGAAAAAGAGACCATTGATTTGGTTCTAGCCGAAAATGACATTTTGCTTTTCCTGAATACAAAAAATCCTGAAGTATTTCCGGTTCCGGTGAAGAATATAAAAGGATCTTTCTTAACTGCGTCTCCCGGGAACAAAGAAAAGTACAGAGTGCTCACCTTTTTGGAGGGTGAATTCCTTGCCCAAACGAAACATACTCCGGCACTTTTTCAATCACTGGGGCATTTTCTGGCAGAAACAGATCTTTATTTACAAAACCACCGCAACTATGTGATTGAAGCCCGAAAACATGAATGGGATTTGAACTGTTTTCAGGATTTCATTCCTCAAAAAACAAAATATATTGGCGATCCTTCGCAACGGAAAATTGTAGATTATTTCATTCAGCAGCATCGCCAAAATGTTGTTCCTGTGTTGCCTTCTCTCCGTAAATCGATCATCCACAACGACGCCAACGACCGGAATGTGCTTATCCGCAACGGAAAAGTTTCAGGTATTATCGACTTTGGCGACTTATGCCATTCGCCATTAATCAATGAACTGGCCATTGCCATCACATATGCTGTTATGGGAAAAGCAGACCCGGTCAAATGGGCACTACCGGTGATTTATGGTTATCATCAAGCACTCCCGTTGCAGGAAAAAGAGATTGATCTATTGTACTGGCTCATTGCCGCCCGGTTATGCACCAGTGTCTGCAAGTCGGCAGAAGAAAAAATCCGGCAGCCGGACAACCCATATATTTCCATCAGTGAAAAGCCTGCATGGGCGCTTTTACACAAATGGGCGCAGATAAGTCCCGTTTTTATCCGCAATGCGTTCCGTAAAGCAACAGGATTCCCGGTTCTGCCGGTAAAAACCGTTGAACAAATGAAATCGGAAAGACTGCGTTCGGTGAGTTCCACCTTTTCGGTCAGTTACAGAAAGCCCGTTTATATGGACAGGGGAGCCTTTCAATACATGTTCGACAAATACGGGGTCCGGCACCTCGATGCCTACAACAACATACCCCATGTGGGCCATTCGCATCCCCATGTGGCAGAAGCAGCTCAAAAACAGTTGACCCGGCTCAACACCAACACCCGGTATTTGTATGATGGACTGAATGAGTACACCACCCGTCTTTTGGATTATTTTCCATCCCCTTTGCGGAAGGTATTCCTTGTTAATTCAGGCAGCGCTGCCACTGACCTGGCCCTTCGCCTGGCTCGAAATTACACAGGGCGCCGGAAGACAGCCGTACTGGAACATGGTTATCATGGCAACACCGCCGCCGGTATTGACGTTAGCCACTACAAATTCAGCAACCCGGGTGGAACGGGCGTTCCGAAAAATACAATCTGCCTGCCCCTTCCCGACACCTACCGGGGAAAATTCAAAAATAATGATGCAAACGCCGGATTCTCATACGCACAAGAGGCCTTGCGCATTATTGAACCATGGAAAGGAAAAATTGCATCCTTCATAGCGGAGCCCATCGTGGGGTGTGGGGGGCAAGTCCCTGTTCCGAAGGACTATTTAAAAATCCTTTATCCGGAAATCCGGCAGCAGGGAGGAATATGCATTTCGGATGAAGTCCAGACAGGTTTCGGCAGATTGGGCGATGTTTTCTGGGGATTTGAAGCCCATGAAGTGATTCCCGATATCGTTATCCTTGGGAAACCCATGGGCAATGGCCACCCCATGGGTGCCGTAGTATGCACCGATGCCATAGCAGAGGCTTTTGAAAATGGCATGGAATTTTTCAGCTCCTTCGGTGGCAATCCCGTTTCCTGCAGCATCGGGCAGGCCGTATTGGAAGTTTTGGAAACAGAGCATCTCCAAAAAAATGCCCTCACCGTTGGAAATGATTACCTGCAAAAATTAAGGGAACTTGCCAACCAATATGAATGCATCGGCGATGTGCGCGGTTCGGGGCTATTCATCGGGATCGAACTCGTAAAAGACCGTCTCTCTCAAGAGCCCCACACCCGTCTGGCCCGGCACCTGAAAAACGAACTTCGCAATCATCGTATTCTGGTAAGTACCGATGGCCCCTATGAAAATGTGATTAAATCAAAACCCCCGCTCTGTTTTTCAAAAGAGAATGTGGATGAAGTAGTGGGGGCCCTGGCAAAAATACTAAATACCTGAATCCTCCTATGGCTCTTTTTGATACCACCGATTAATCTGCTATTTTTATGGCCTTAAAAACCAGTGCCGATGCAACCCTATTTCAACCATTTAAAATCCCGCCTTGCCGGTGACCTGTTCACCGACAATGTTCAACGCGTGCTCTACTCCACTGATGCCTCGCAATATAAAGAACGGCCACTGGCCGTTACCCGGCCAAAAAACAAAGAAGACATCAAAAAAATCATCGCTTTTGCCCGAAAAAACGGCACCTCTGTTATACCCCGCGGGGGAGGAACCTCCCTGGCCGGGCAGGTCGTGGGCCCCGGGATTGTGATGGACATTTCCAAATACATGAATAAAATCCTCGACTTCAACAAAGAGGAACAATGGATCATTGTGGAGCCCGGCGTTGTTCTGGCAGAGTTAAATCACTTTCTGGCAGACCATGGCCTGCAGTTCGGACCGGAAACCTCCACTGCCAACCGGTGCGTCATCGGCGGCATGCTGGGAAACAATTCCTGCGGTCTGCATTCACTGATATATGGCAGTGTTCGCGACCATATCCTGGAAGTAGATACCGTGCTTGCCGACGGGTCCGAAACCACCTTTAAGCCCCTTTCCCCCGATGAATTCGATCAAAAACGGAACGGAAATCCCAACCAACTGGAAAAAACGATTTATCAAAATATTTACTCCATTCTCTCTGACCCCGGAAACCAGAAAGAAATTCGCGAAAAGTTCCCCGATCCGGCCTTAACCCGCCGGAATATGGGCTATGCCATCGATGCCCTGCTCAATTCCGAAATATTCACCGAAGGGGGCGAACCTTTTAATTTCTGCAAGCTTTTGGCAGGCTCGGAAGGAACGCTGGCCTTTTCACACCGCATTAAACTCAATCTGATTTCATTGCCTCCCAAGCACAAAGGGCTTGTTTGCGCCCATTTTGAAACCCTGGAAGAAGCGCTGGAAGGGAATCTCATTGCACTGAAACATCAGCCAACTGCAATTGAACTGATGGACGACACGGTTATGCAGGCAGCCAAACAAAACATAGAACAACGCAAAAACCGCTTTTTTGTACAGGGCGATCCGGGAGCGATGCTGATGATTGAGTTCTCTTTTGAAACAGAAGAGCAACTGAAAAACAAAGCAGGGGAGCTGAAAAAAGATTTCCGGAATGCCGGTTTGGGTTACCATTTTCCGTTGGTGACCGGCGCAGACAAAATTAAGCGGGTTTGGGCCCTTCGCACTGCCGGTTTGGGCTTACTGGCCAATATTCCTGGCGACCGGAAAGGGGTTCCCGGAATCGAAGATACAGCCGTTGCCCCCAACCGCCTGCCAGGCTATGTGGCTGACATCAAAAAAGTCCTTTCCCGGCTGGGGCTGACCAGTGTATTCTACGCCCATATTTCGGTTGGCGAAATCCACTTCAGGCCCCTGATCAATTTCAAGGACCCTGCCGATGTGGAACGCTTCGATCAGTTAATGAACGAAGTGGCCATCCTGGTGAAAAAATACCGTGGTTCCATGAGCGGTGAGCATGGTGACGGCCGGGCCCGCGGCAAATTTATCCCTTTTATGCTGGGCGAAAAAAACTACCAGATTGTCAAACAAATCAAAAAAGCATGGGACCCTTACCTGATATTCAATCCGGGTAAAATTACCGATACGCCCCCCATCACCGAAAACCTGCGGGTGGACCCCGGCAGGGAAATTCCCGAAGTGAATACCTTTTTCGATTTCTCCGAAAACAAGGGTTATCTCAGAAGCATCGAAAAATGCAACGGGTCGGGTGACTGCCGGAAAACAGAAATCATTGGGGGTACCATGTGTCCCACCTACATGGCAACCCGCGATGAAGACAAAAGTACCCGCGGAAGGGCCAATATCCTGCGGGAATTTTTCTATGCAAACAACAAAAAAAACACTTTCGATCAGCAGGAGATCTACGACATTCTGGACCTGTGCATTTCATGCAAAGCCTGTAAGAGCGAATGTCCATCCAATGTGGACATGGCCAAACTGAAGGCTGAATTCCTGCAAAACTACTACGATATTCATGGTATTCCCCTACGCTCAAGACTGGTAGCCTACCTCCCCCGGCTTAACCGGCTGGCTATGCTTTTCCACCCCTTTTCCAATTTCATAATGAACACTTCGCTGCTGAAAAAGGCCATTGGGTTTGCCCCGGAACGGAGTGTTCCCCCGCTTTCGAATAAAACACTGAACCAGTTGACCAACAGGGGCATTCCACTGCCTGATGTGGATAGCAGAGGGAAAGTCTATCTTTTCAACGATGAATTTACCAATTACAACGAAAGCGACATTGGCATAAAGGCCATTCTGCTGCTCACGCGGCTGGGGTATGAAGTAAAAATCCCCCTTCACAAAGAGAGTGGGCGGACCTTTCTGTCCAAAGGACTGGTAAGAACCTCTCAAAAAATTGCCCGGGAAAATGTGGAAATGCTAAAAGACCTCGTTTCAGAAGAAACCCCGTTGATAGGCATTGAACCCTCAGCCATTTTGGCATTCCGCGACGAATACCCCGATC